>JAMCWK010000031.1 GCA_023481105.1 Acidobacteriota bacterium
GCTCGAGGTGTTCCGCACGCGCAGGGGCAGCGCCCGCGAACGCGTTCAGGGCCTGTGCGATGAACTGTTCAGTTTGTGCCTGGAGAACATGGGCTCCTTCAAACTGGTTTACGCCATCTACTACGGGCCGCCGCAAGGCGCTCCGCGATTCGATTTCGACGCGTTCTATGCGGAACTCCTGCGAGCCATGCGCCAGGTGGTGACGGAGGGCATCCGCAACGGGGAATTCCGGCGCGGCAATCCCAACGACATGACGCAGGCCATTCTCGGCGCGCTCACGGTGGCCTTGGAATCGCACATGGCGCACGCGCCGGTCTATGTCGGCAATCGCGGGCTGGCGCGGATTCTGGACATCGTGTTTCACGGACTTTTATCCAAAACAGGCAAGAGAAAGGGAAAGCGGTATGCGGGTTCATTCCATCGTCATTCTCGTACTCATGGGGATCTCTCTGTCCGGCGCAGCGTGCAGCAAGCAAGCCGCAGGAAACAACTCACTAACCGGTGAAGGCCGCCCGCCGGTGGCTATCGAGGTCACGGCGGCGTCGCCCGGCGAAATCCTCGATAAAATTGAAGTGGTGGGAACGCTCACGCCGAAATTCCAGGCGGAAGTGAAAACGGAATACACCGGCGTGGTGACGGATGTGTACGTCGTCGAATGGGTGCGCGTGCGCAAGGGCGCGCCGCTGGCGCGTCTGGACTCGCGCGAAGTGGAAGCGGACGTCGCCGCCGCGCGAGCAGCCATGTTGCAAGCGGGGGTCGCTGCCCAGCGCGCCGATCGCGAGTACGAGCGAGCGGTGAAGCTAAAGAGTGCAGGTCTGGCCACGCAGCAGAGCCTGGATGATGCGCGGACGGAAAAGGAAGCCGCGGCAGCGGCGCAGGATGCGGCCAAAGCGCGACTGCAAGCGCAGGAGGCGCGGCTCTCCAAAACCGTGATTCGCGCGCCGATGGGCGGCGTGGTGGCCGAGCGGGCGGTCAACGTCGGCGACCTGGTGGAGAACATGGGCAATCCGCCGCCGATGTTCCGCATCGTGGACAACAGCCTCCTCGAGCTCACGCTCAGCGTTCCGTCGGCCCGGCTGGCGGCGCTGCGCGCCGGTCAACCGCTCACGTTTGAAACCGACGGCATCCCAGGGAAAATTTTCCGCGGCAGCGTGCGGCACATCAATCCTGCGACGGAAGAAATCAGCCGGACGGCGCGGGTGATTGCAGACGTGCCCAACGCGAGCGAGGAATTGAAGGCAGGAATGTTCGCCAAAGGGCTCATCTTCACCGGCAAGCGCAGCAACGTGCTGCAAATTCCACGGTCGGCGTTGCAGAACTGGGACGTCACGCGGAATACCGCGGCGGTGTTCGTGGTGAGCAACGACACGGCGCGGCGCCGCGAAGTGCGCACCGGCGTCGTTTCCGGTGAGCTCGTGGAGATTACTTCAGGCCTCACCGCAGGAGAAATGGTGGTCAGCGGCGGCGCCTTCAATCTGCGCGATGCGGACCGCGTGCGCGTCGCGCCGGCCAAGGGAGCCTGACGCCATGTTCCTCTCCGACGTTTCCATCAAGCGACCTGTATTTGCCACAGTCCTCATGCTGGCGCTGGTGACCCTGGGACTTTTTTCCTACCGGCGACTGGCCATTGACATGTTTCCCGACGTGGAAATTCCCGTCGTTTCCATCCTGACGGAATATCCGGGCGCGTCGCCGGAAACCGTGGAACGCGAAGTCACCAAGCGCATTGAAGAAGCGGTGAACCCGATTGCCGGCGTGAAGCACGTGATTTCCAGCTCGCGCGAAGGATTGAGCAACGTCATCGTGCAGTTTGAGCTGGAAGTGAAAATCAACGAGGCTTCACAGGAAGCGCGCGCAAAAATCAACGCCATCCGCAACGAATTGCCCGCAGGCCTGCCAGATCCCGTGATTCAGAAGCTGGATATCGCCGGCAGCCCCGTGGTGTCGCTGGCGGTACGCAATCCGAATCTGGGCGCGCGTGAGCTGACCACGATGGTGGACCGCAAGGTGAAGCGACGCCTGGAGAATGTGACCGGCGTCGGGAAAGTGAAAATCATCGGCGGGAAGTGGCGCGAGGTCAGTGTGAACGTAGATCCCGCGCGGATTGAATCCCTGGGCATGGGCGTGGACCAGGTGGTGCGCGGGCTTTCCGGCGAAAACGTGAACACGCCGCTGGGCCGTCTGAACCGCGCCAATTCCGAGGTGCCTGTGCGCGTCTCCGGCAAGCCGCGGGAGGTGCCGGAGTTTTCGTCCATGGTCATCGCGCAACGGGGCACTTATCCGGTGAAGCTCGGCGACGTGGCCGAGGTCGTGGATGGCGTCGAAGAAGAGCGATCGCTGGCGCTGATTAATGGCGAGCCCGCCGTTGCGCTAGACGTGATGAAGCAGAGCAAGGCCAACACCGTCGGCGTGGTCGAAGCCGTCAAAGAGGAAGCGAAAAAGCTGGAGGCGGAGCTGCCTGCCGGCACGCAGATTCAAGTCGTGCGCGACGGCTCGATTTTCATCCGCGAATCCGTGGAGGATGTGGAGAACACGCTGGTCATCGGCGGGTTCCTCACCATCGTGATTGTTTTCTGTTTCCTGAATTCCTGGCGTTCCACGGTGATTACCGGGCTGACGCTGCCGATCTCCGTGATTTCTGCGTTCATCGCCATGTATTTCCTGGGCATGACACTGAACGTGATGACGCTGATGGCACTTTCGCTGGCCATCGGGCTGCTGATAGACGACGCCATCGTGGTGCGCGAAAACATTGTGCGCCACCTGGAGCACGGGCAGAACCACATGGTCGCGGCGCGCGAAGGGACGTCGGAAATCGGGCTGGCCGTGCTGGCCACCACGATGTCCATCGTCGCGGTGTTCGTGCCGGTAGCGTTCATGAAGGGCATCATCGGGCGGTTCTTCTTCCAGTTCGGCATCACGGTGACATTCGCTGTGCTCGTTTCGCTGTTCGTCTCTTTCACGCTGGATCCCATGCTCTCCTCGCGCTGGCACGATCCGGATATCGAGCGCAAAGGCAAGCGGCACCTGCTGGCGCGCATCCTCGACCGCTTTAATCGCTGGTTCGATCGCACAGCCGACGGCTACAAAGTCGTAATCGGCTGGGTGCTCGGACATCGGTTGGCAGTGATGGGACTAGCCGCGGCAGCGTTTGTTGCAGGCTTGTTCCTGTTCGGCTCGCTGGAAAGCGAATTCATGCCCACGTGGGATCGCGGCGAATTCCAGATCCGCTTGAAGACCGCGCCGGATGCGTCCATCGAGGAAACGCGCGCGCGGCTGGAGTCCGTGCTGCAGGCGCTCGGCGAATTTCCGGACATCGCGCACACGTACGCGGCCATTGCTCCGGCGGACACGGACACCATGCGGGATTCGCTGCTGTTCATCAAGCTGAAGGAACGCGCCGAGCGGAAACGCCCATGGCTGACGCTGCTGGCAGACATCCGCGCCCGCCTGCTGCAAGTGCCGGGCATCCAAGTCTCGCTGGAGCAAGACACCGATGCCATGGCGCAAAAGCCGTTGCAAATTAACATCCGTGGAGAGGAAATCCCGCAACTGAAGGCATACGCCGCGGCGCTGAAGAATGAGCTGTACAAGACGAAGGGCATCGTGGACCTCGACGTTTCGCTGGAGCAGGATCTGCCCGAATACCGCCTGGTGGTGAACCGCGAACGCGCCGCCGATGCCGGACTGAACACGCAGGACATTGTGCAAACCGTCAGTGCGCTGGTTGGCGGGCAGGTCGTCTCCACCTACGAGGACGAAGCCGGCGAAGCCGTGGACGTGCGCATCCGCCTGCCAAAGGAGTTGCGGCGCGACATCCAGCAGGTCGGCAATCTGCGGCTGGCTGTGCCGCGCGGCGACGGGCAAACCGCGCTCGTGCCGATTTCCGAACTGGCGCGCTATGAGCGTGTGGCATCGCCTTCGGAGATTGATCGCCAGGACCTTTCCCGGCAGGTGGTCATCTCCGCAAACCTGGACAATCTGGTGCTGGGTACCGCCGGTGTACGCGTGCAAGAAGCGGCGCAAAAACTTTCCATGGCGCCCGGCTATCGCATTGTGCTTTCGGGCGACACGGAACAAATGGAAGAGTCCTTCGGCTACATGGCCGAATCGCTGGTTCTCGCAGTGATTTTTGTCTATCTCATCCTGGCTGCGCAATTCGAGTCGTTCATTGACCCGCTGGCCATCATGCTGTCACTGCCTCTTTCAGTGGTCGGCATGGCCGGAATGCTCTACCTCACCGGCGACACGGCCAACATCATGTCGCTCATTGGATTGATTTTGCTGATGGGGCTGGTGACAAAAAATGCCATCCTGCTCATCGACTTCACCAAAGTTCTGCGCAGGCAGGGCATTGCTCGCGAAGAGGCGCTCATCACCGCGGGCCGCACGCGACTGCGCCCCATCATGATGACCACGCTGGCGATGATTTTTGGAATGCTGCCGCTGGCTTTTGCGCTGGGTGCCGGGGCAGAGATGCGCGCGCCGATGGCTCGCGCGGTCGTGGGCGGCTTGATTACCTCGACTCTGCTGACGCTGCTGGTCGTTCCGGTCGTCTATACGCTGTTGGACGATTTCGCGGCATGGGCGCGTCGCCGCTGGCACGGCGAAGCAGTCCCGGGACCCGCCGTCGCTTCCGTTCTGATTCTGGCAGTTCTGCTTATGGCGCCGGCTGCGTTTGGACAGGAAACGAAAAAGGAAGAGCTAACCCTCGAACGCGCTCTATCCATCGCGGCGGAAAAAAATCGCGACATCGAGAAGGCCCGCCAATATCGCGTGTGGGTGAAGGGAAAATACCTGGAGGAGCGTTCCGCGGCGTTCCCCCAGTTTACGGCGAGTTCCGGCGTCGTCCACCAGTATGACGCCAGCCTGCAGGCATTTTTCGGCGGAGTGTTTCCAGTGAGCCAGGACACGCGCTCCGTGGACGTTGGTTTTTCACAGGCGCTGTACACCTGGGGCAAGACCGGCGCCGCCATCCGCGCGGCACGCGAAGGCATCGCGTACGCTGAAGACCAGCTCAGCGTTTACCGCCAGGCCGCGCTGCGAGATGTTTCCGCTGCCTTCTACGATGTGCTGCTGGCGCGCGAGTTGCGCGGGATTGCGCTGCAAAACCTCAAGCAAAAAGAACGCCACCTCGAAGAAGCGCGGCACAAATTCGAGCTGGGCACGGCCACTGATTACGACGTACTGGCCGCGGATGTCGCCGTGAAGAATGCCCGGCCGGAAGCCATCCGCGCGGAAAACCTGGTTCGTACGACGCGTGAACGACTCAATTTTCTATTGGCGGGAGAAGCGGAAGGACTGGAGGTCGCCGGCTCACTCGGCGTGGAGCCGGGGCCGCCGCCAGCTTATGAAGACGTGCAGCGCGCGGCGTGGGAGCACCGTCCGGAGCTGGCCAGCCTCGCGCATCGCACCAAAGTGGCGCGAGAGCTGGTGAAAATCGCAAACGCCGACGACAAACCGCGCGTGGATTTGCGCGGCGGGCTCGGCTGGCGGCAGTTGGCTGCCGGGAACATGGATTCCAGCGGGCGCATGTGGAACCTCGGCGTCTATTTCACGTTTCCGTTCTTTGACGGCATGAAAACCAAGGGCAAAGTCATGCAATCGCGCAGCGACGAGCGCACCCTGGATGTCGAAACCGCGCGCGCCCGCGACGCGATTCGCCTAGAAACGCGCACCGCCGTGGACGCCGTTCGCGAATCGCTGGAAATCCTCGCCGCGCTGACCGGCAACGTCGAGCAGGCCCGCCGCCTGCTGCATATGGCTGAACAAGGCTTTGAGTTTGGCGTGAAGACCCGCCTCGACGTCGAGGACGCCCAGCTCAATCTTTCGCAGGCTGAGGCGCAACTGGCCCGCGCGCGGCGCGATTACCTGGTTGCTCGTGTCACGTTGGAGTGGGTGAAGGGCGCGCTGTAGCAGAGCCTAGCGATTCAAAAAATCCTCTTCGAGTATCCGCCCGAGCGATGCAAGCAGCTCCTCAGCATCGGCTTCGGAAAAAACCATGGGCGGGCGGATCTTCAGCACGTTGTGCAGCGGGCCTTCCGTGCCGATCAGGATGCCGCAGTCTTTCATGCGGTTGGCGATGTAGTTTGCTTCCTCCGTTGCAGGTTCGAGCGTTTCGCGGTTCCGCACCAACTCCACGCCGATGAAAAATCCCATGCCGCGGACATCGCCAAGCAGCGGGTGTTTTTGCTGCAACCTCTTCAAGCCATCCTGCAATCGCGCGCCGACACGCAGCGCGTTTTCTTGCAGCTTTTCTTCCGTCAGCACGTCCAGCACAGCCATGCCGACGGCGCACGAGACGGGATTGCCGCCGAACGTGCTGAAGAATTCCATGCCGTTCGCGAAGCTTTCCGCGATTTCGCGCGTAGTCACCACTGCACCCAGCGGATGGCCATTGCCGATGGGCTTGCCCAGCGTGACGATGTCGGGTACCGCGCCCTGCGCCTCGAAGGCCCAGAAGTGCGTTCCCGTGCGGCCAAAGCCGACCTGCACTTCGTCGGCGATGGACACGCCACCCGCGGCACGCACGTGCTCATACGCCTTCTTCAAGAAGCCCGCGGGCGGAATAATGTGCCCCGCCGAGCTGGGCAGCGACTCGCTGATGAACGCGCCCAGACGCCCGCCATTTTTCCGGATTTGACCCGCAATTTCCGCGACGTGCAGCGCGTATTTTTCGCCCGCTTGCGGATCGGCCGCCTTGTAGCGCCCGCGGTACACGTCCGGCAACGGCGCCTTAAAGACGTGTGGCGGCGCACCGCAGCCGCCTGGCCCATCGAATTTGTACGGGCTGATTTCCACGAGGCTCGTCGTGTTGCCGTGATACGCACCTTCGAGAACGATGATCTCTTTTCTTCCGGTATGCGCGCGCGCCAGGCGCAGCGCCAGCTCATTCGCCTCGCTGCCGGAATTCACGAAGAAGCAAACGCGCAGCGGTTCGGGCAGCGTGGCGCACAGCCGCTCGGCATAGCGCACAATATTCTCGTGCAGGTAGCGCGTGTTCGTGTTGAGCACGGCCATCTGCTCCTGCGCGGCGCGCCCCACGCGCGGGTGGCTGTGCCCCACGTGCGGCACGTTGTTCACGGCGTCGAGATAGCGCCTCCCATCGCCGTCATACAGAAACTGCTTCCAGCCGCGCACGATTTTCAGCGGCTTGCTGTACGAGATGCTCAGATTGGGTCCGATGCGCTGCTTGCGCGCGGCAAGAATTTGTTCCGCGGACCACTCTGCTCTCGCCGTCTCGCCGTGCGGCAAGCCTGCGATGAGATTCGGGTCGGGGCTCAGGCTCAGCCAAATGGCGCGCTCGCTCGGCCGCGCCACGCCGGGGAAGTCGCCATGTTTTCCGAGCAGGTCGGTGATAATTTGAAAATGCAAATGCGGCGGCCAGCCGCCATTCACTCCTGCGTCGCCGATGGAGCCGAAGCAAGCGCCCTGCTTCACCGGCAATCCTTCGCGCAAATTGTCCAGCGAGTCGGCGCTCATGTGGCCGTACAGCGTGTAAAACGTCACGCCGCCCGGGAGGGAGTGCTGCAAAATGATGGTTGGGCCGTAGTCGAGTTCGCCGGCGTTGTTGCGAAAGCTGTGCACGGTGCCGTCAAGCGGCGCGAAAACTGGCGAGCCCGGCTCCATGAAAACGTCCAGGCCCAGATGCACCGAGCGCCATTCGGGCCCATCGTTGCTCGCCGATTGAAACAGATCGCTGGTGTACACGAGTCGCGCTTCGTCATAGCGGCCGATGCCGGCCGCCGCATGCTCCGCACGAATCCGCGTGAACAGCTTGCGGGTGAAATGAGCCAGGTCGGCCAGCTCCTCCGGGTTGGCAATTTCCCGGCTCCCAGCACTGAGGTCAAATGTCACAATTCTTGCGGACTTCAAATCCGGCTCGACCAACGAAACAATTTGATTTGCGTTTTCCTTCAGCCATTCCACGACACGCGCAGTTCCCGGACATGGCGGAAGGCCGCACGCGTGTCGAAATGTGTAGCACGCAAACCTCGGGTGAACCTTTTCCAGTTTCTCCAGCAGCGCCCACGCGTCCGCATCGGTGACCATTAGGTATTTGTTGCCCGGCTCGACTTCGCGCTGGTAATTGGAATTGGTCACGCTCACGGCGAGCCGCGTGCGAATCAGCGGAAACAGCATCTCCAGCTCGCGTTCGGTCAGGGGAAAATTTTCGTGATAGCCGGCGACGATGTGCGCGGCCGCGGCGATGGGGTCCGCTTTGCACAGCATGGCATAGGCGCAGGCGACCGCCAGCTCGCATACCGTGTTGGAGTAAAGCATGTCGCCGAAATCAATCACGCCTGTGATGCGGCGCCGCTCGGGACTCTCTTCGCCGACCAAAATGTTGTAGTCGTTCGCATCGTTGTAGATGATGCTGGAGCGGAGCGACGCCAACGCAGGTGTGACTTCTGTGTCGTATTGAGTGAGCAGCCGCTCGACGATTGCCCGCCGATGCACATCGGCGATGCGCGGAACATATTCGCGAATCCACGCCGCGCGGCGCAAATCCCACTTCAGCGGGCGGTCGGCGGCCGGGTGCGAGAAAGTCTCCAAAGCCCGATCGAGCGTGCCCAAAGCACGCCCCAGGCTTCGTAGTAATTCCGGCGAATGCGGGTGGACGTGCGCAAAGAGTTTTCCCGGCAGGAAATGCAGCAAGCGTACGAAATGCTCTGCGCCGTTGGAGGCAATGGCTGTCGTAATGTCTTCGCCGGATAAAGTCATGCAGACGCGCGGCACCAGCAGAGAAGGGGCGCGTGCTGCGATGTGCGCGAGAGCTTTGTTTTGCAGGTCGAGGATTTCGCGCTGCTCCGCCACGTTGGCTATTTTCAGCACGAACTCCTGATTATCCGCCGTGCGCAAATGAAAATTCTGATCGCGCTCGCTCGGCAGAGGCGATAGCGCGCCTTGCAAGCCGTAGAATTCGCGGGCAATCCGCGCCGCGTCTTGCTCGCTGAATTTTGGCAGTTCGAATTGGACGCTGACCATTAGCTTGGAAGACTTTCTGCCGCCCCGGCCAAATCCGATGCAGGCGGCAAGAGTATAGTCTTCCCTTCGCTGCGCGCAAACAGGGTGCACACGGTGCGCTCCGCTTTGCTACCTCCTGCCAATTTTCGGAAAGCTCTGTTACTCTTTCTCCAGCCGCGTTTCGGAAAGCGGTTCTGCCATGGAAGAAATTTCCAGCCGCCTGACGCACACCTTGCCTGCCGACCTCGCCGCAGCGGTGCGCGCCGCGCTGGACGACTGGCGCCAGAACAAAAAAGTCGCACGCCTGTGGGCCCGCGACGCCTCGCTGTGGACGGGCGCAGACGAGGCCCGCTGGCTGGGCTGGCTGGAACTCACACGGACGACGGAAGCGGAATGCCGCGAACTCACCGCCTTCGCGAAAGAAATCCAAAGCGAAGGCTTCACTCATGCGCTGGTGCTCGGCATGGGCGGCTCCAGCATGTGTCCGGAAGTGCTCGCCGAAACGTTTGGCCGGCAGCCCGGATTTCCCGCGCTGCACGTTCTCGATTCCACGGACCCGGCGCAGGTGCGCGCGTGCGCAACAAGAATCGACATGATGAAGACACTCTTCATCGTGGCCAGCAAATCGGGGAGCACGCTCGAGCCCAACATCTTCAAGGACTATTTTTTCGAACGAGTGAAGGAATCCGCCGGCCCATCCAAAGCGGGAATGCGCTTCATCGCGATAACCGATCCGGGCTCGAAGATGCAGCAGGTGGCTGAACGCGACGGATTTCGCAAAATATTTTTCGGCGTGCCCAGTGTGGGCGGGCGGTATTCCGCTCTTTCCAACTTCGGGATGGTTCCCGCGGCGGTCATGGGCCTCGACCCGGAAAAGCTGATTGCGCGCGCGAGAGAAATGGCCTGCCAGAGCGCCGCGGAAGATTCACTCGAACAGAATCCGGCGATTGCTCTCGGCGCGATTCTGGGTGTGGCCGCGTTGCGCGGTCGCGACAAAGTGACGCTGGTGGCTTCGCCACGCATTTTTGATTTCGGCGCTTGGCTCGAACAGCTTCTTGCGGAATCCACCGGCAAGGACGGCAAAGCGCTCATTCCCGTGGACCGCGAGCGCCTGGACGAACCCGCGCGCTTCAGCAAGGATCGCATTTTTGTGTATTTGCGTTTCGCTGCCGCGCCGGATCCGCTTCAGGATGGCGTGGTCGCCGCGCTGGCGGAGGCCGGACATCCAGTGGTGTGCGTCTCGCTGCGCGATGAGTACGATCTGGCCGCGGAATTCTTCCGCTGGGAAATCGCCACGGCGGTGGCCGGGTCCATCCTCGGCGTCAATCCGTTTAACCAACCCGACGTCGAGGCCAGCAAGATCGAAACGCGCAAGCTTACATCGGTCTACGAAACGAGCGGCGCGCTTCCGGCTGAATCACCGCTGGTTTCCGAAAACGGCGTCCAGCTTTTTACCGACGCGAGAAACGCGGCCGAACTAGCACAACTTTCGGGCGACGATCGTTCGCTCGCAGGCTTTCTCCGTGCGCACCTTGCGCGCCTCGCTGCCAGCGATTACTTTGCCTTGCTTGCATACATCGAAATGAACGCCGCTCATGAAAAAAGCCTGCAGCAAATTCGCCACGCCGTGCGCGACGCGCGCCGTGTGGCCACGTGTCTCGGATTCGGCCCGCGGTTCCTGCATTCCACCGGACAGGCGTACAAAGGCGGCCCAAACACCGGCGTCTTCCTGCAAATTACCTGTGAGGACGCCGACGATGTGCCCGTGCCCGGCGCGAAATATACGTTTGGCGTGGTGAAAGCCGCGCAGGCCCGCGGCGATTTCGCAGTGCTTGCAGAGCGCAAGCGCCGCGCGCTCCGCGTCCATCTCGGCAAAGACGTACCCGCCGGGCTGGCCATGCTGCTGGCTGCAGTGCGCCGCGCACTCGCGTAATGTTCACGCGACTTGCCTTGTTTTGAGTGGGACAGAGAGAACGATACCCCAATGATCCTAGCCGGTGACATTGGCGCGACGAACACTCGCCTGGCACTATTCCGTCGCGAGGGTGCGGGAGAAATTCGCACGTCCACGCCGCGTGTCGCGGACGGGACCTTTATCAGCCGCAAATCAGCTTCCCTTCGCGAAATCGTGCGCGATTTTGTGGCCATCAGCGGCGCGCGAGTTTCCCGCGCGTGTTTCGGCATTGCCGGACCCATCCGAGACCGCCGCTGCGTCGCCACGAATTTGCCCTGGGTTGTGGAGGCCGATGCGCTGGCGACTGAGCTGCATCTCTCTGCCGAACAAGTCTTGCTAATCAACGACCTCGAAGCCAATGCCTACGGAGTTGACGGCTTGGCGGCGAGCGATCTGGCGACGATCAATGAAGGTGCTCGCGGAGCGCAGGGCAATGCCGCCCTGATTTCCGCCGGAACCGGCCTCGGCGAAGCAGGCCTTTTCTGGGACGGCCACGCTCACCGCGCGTTCGCCTGCGAAGGCGGACATTCGTCTTTCGCGCCCACAACTGCGCTGCATCTTGAGTTGCACCAGTGGCTGCTGAAGAAATTCCCGCACGTGAGTTGGGAGCGGATTCTTTCGGGCCCGGGCCTCGTGAATTTGTTTGAATTTCTGCGGGACACTGGCCGCGGCGAGCAGCCCGCGTGGCTCGCGGAAGAAATGCGCCAGAGTGATCCGGCACCTGTCATTTCGCGGCACGCGCTGGCGGGGAAGTCTCCGCTCTGCGAGAAAGCCCTTGAGCTGTTTGTCGAACTGTACGGCGCAGAGGCCGGCAATGTGGCGCTGAAGTTTCTGGCCACCGGCGGCGTCTATGTGGGCGGTGGCATTGCGCCGCGCATTTTGCCCAAGCTGCAGACGCCGGCCTTCCGCGAGGCATTTCTAGCCAAAGGCCGCATGCGTCCGCTCTTGGAATCCATGCCGCTCCGGATTATCCTGAATGAGCGCGCCGCGTTGGTCGGCGCCGCTCGCCGCGCCCTGATGGATGGATGAACTCGCAGAGAAGGGAAGCTCCTGCAGGCCCATTTCGATTCCTCGGAAAGTGTGACCGCCGATTCCATGCAAGCTCTCGCCCCTGAAATTCGCATCGTGAAAGACTCCGAAGAACTCACGCGCGCAGCCGCCGGCGAGCTGGTGCGCTGTGCGAAAGAGTCCGTGGGCCGCCAGGGCCGCTTCACCGTGGCGCTGGCCGGCGGCAATACGCCCGTCTCCCTTTACGAGATGCTCGCCACGCAGCCGACCTTTCGCACGCTGTTGCCGTGGGGGAAGAGCCATTTCTTTTGGGGCGACGAGCGCCACGTCCCTCCGGATCACGCGGACAACCACTACCGCAAAGCGCAGGCGGCCATGTTTTCGCGAGTAGACGTGCCGGCCGAAAACATCCATCGTGTGCCCGCGGAACATCCCAGTGCCGATGCGGCTGCTACGGAGTACGAGGCGGAGCTGCGCCGCTTTTTTGCAACAGCGCCCGGCAAGCTCCCGAGGTTCGATCTCGCGCTGCTGGGAATGGGACCGGACGGGCACATTGCAGCGCTCTTTCCGGGTTCGGCGGCGCTTGCGGAACACGACCGCCTCGCGGTTGCCACCCATGATTACCAGCAGAATACGGATTGGATCACGCTGACCCTTCCCGTGCTCAACAACTCCTCCACCGTTGTATTCCTGGCCAGCGGCGTGCAGAAGGCGGAGACGTTGCGCGAAGTGCTGCGCCGCGTGGAACGCCCGCCGAAGAATGTCGAGCGCATCCCCGCGGAACTGGTGCGGCCCGTCAACGGCCGATTGTTGTGGATTGTGGACCAGGGAGCCGCCGGCCTGCTGAAATCCGCCCGCTGAAGCCGCCCGGACTTCGCGATTGCTTACAATCAAGTAGTCATTAATTCTTCGGCGTCACCGCGCCTTGACAACCTTGCCGCGCTCCTGAAGAATCGCCGTGCTTCCGGCAAACCTGCTTTTGTGGGGATGGTGTGTCGCCAAAACGTAACACAGTCATCGAGGACGGCCCGGGCCTATTGCGCAGTGGCAAGCAAGCGGCGGAAGCGGTGCTGCGCGCCGGAGAGATCGAGCTGAACCGCGCAGTTCGCACGGTCCGCCGCGCCGGCCGGCGCATCGAGCTCACGCCCAAGGAATTTGCCCTGCTCGAGTGCTTGATGCGACATGCCGGACGCGGCGTCTCCCGCGCCATGATTATCGAAAATGTCTGGAACCTCTCCGCGGACACCATGACTAACGTGGTGGACGTGTACATCAAGACGTTGCGGAAAAAGATTGACGACGGCTTTGAGGAGAAACTGATCCGCACCGTGCGCGGCGTCGGCTACCAACTGGGCAGCGATGACAATGACATCACCTGACGTTCAAGCGGCACGCTTTCGCCAGTACCGCGCCAGTCCCATCCAGCACAATTCCAAGCCAGCGCCTTTGGCGTAGCGCACGGCGTCCTGCTCACCCAGTTGGGCGCTCATTTCGGCCAGCACGCTCTCCGAAAATTGACGGGCACGCGCGGCGTCGTCTTCGCCGCCTTCCAGCGTTTTGCGCACCCGCTCCGCCCAGCTTGTCAGCCGCTCGCGAAGCTCCTGCAAGTGTGCGTCGGCCGGTTCGGCGACGCCGAAATGCGTCAGGAACAGCCGCGCAGGTTTCCGCGCGCGAATCAGGTCCAGGCTCTTGCCCCAGGCATACAAATCAATGTCCGGAGGAGGCGTGGGCGGCACAATAAATGGCCGGTTGGCGATGCGGATTCCGGCGGTGTCCCCGACGAACGCCAATCCGGTGGAGGCATCAAAGTAGCTGACGTGGTGCGACGCGTGTCCCGGCGTGTATTCCACTTCCAGCTCGCGCCCTGCGGTGCGGACGCGTTCGCCGCCTTTCAAGGCATTCAGGTTTTCTTGGGGCACCGCGCGGAACTCGCCCCACAACTTTTCCATCTTGTCGCCGTAAAGCCGCTGCGCGCTGGCCAGAAGGCGCTCCGGGCGCGCCATGTGGATCGCGCCAAATTCGTGGACGAATACCCGCAGGCGCGGATTCTCCGCCACCAGCGTCCCTGTCGCCCCCGCGTGGTCCAGGTGGATGTGCGTAAGCAGGATGGCGTCGAGGTGGGCAATGCCCAATCCGTGTTGCAGGAGTTTGCGCTTCAGCGTCGGCAGGGCCGAGGTCGGCCCGGGATCCACGATGGCCGCTTTGCCATTGCCCGTGAGTAGGCAGGCGGCAATCACCTGTGCGTTGCCTTGGTGTTCGAGGTCGATGCGGATTGTGTTGGGGGCAATCGTATCCACGCTGGTTTCTTCTCCCTTTCACGCGGGGCAAACGGTAGAAGTGGATTGTAGCGTGTCTTCTATCTTCGGGTCTATGCCATGCCGCGAGGGCACGCGCTGATGATCCTGCACTTGACGCCACGCTGCCGGGCCAGCAAAATCAAGGGTGCCGTTGTTCGCGCCCGGCGGACGGCGGCCCGCGGAACCCCACCCTCCCGGACGCTTCCGGCCGATCGCCGCTTGCGGCGCAGAAAGGAATCGTCATGGCCCAAAACTCAGATCCCGGCCACAGCACGAATTGGCAGGACCGCCGCCGCGGCGCGCGCCTCAATTCCCGCGTGCGTCTTGCCGTAGAATGGGAGGTCGCTCCAGGACAGACCGTTCGCGAGGAAGGGTTTACCCGCGTCGTAAATCCTGCCGGCTGCATGGCGCTCCTGCCGCGGGATATGCCGCTCGAACTGCGCGTGCGCGTGACCAACCTGAACATGCCGGACACGGAGCCCGTGCGCGGCACCGTGGTATGGAAAGGCCGCGAAACCCCGGAAGGCCACGAAGTCGGCATTGAGTTTGTCCAATCACAACTGGATTTTTGGGGCCTCTTGCACTAGCCTGCGGTGGGCCAGCTTCCCCTAGCTTTCCTATTGCGTTGTGGTATGCTCCTGCGAAATGTACGCCGTTTTGTCGCGTCTGCTGCTTTCCGGCCTGCTGCTAACCACGGGCTGTGCGCTTTCCGCGCTGGCGCAAGAAAAGAAACTAGCTCCCAATCAGCACGAAGAGCAGGAGGACGAAGTTCGCGCGCGCGAGGATTGGTTCTACAAGCAGCGCGCATTCCCGCTCGCCCGCATCCCACCCGGCGCGCGCCTGCGCGCGTTTCGCGAATTCGAGGACATGCGCCGCCGCGAAGGGCGCATCGCGGTCGAAGCCGTAAACGTTGCTCCAACGCCGGACCAACCCATCACCGCGTCCACCACACAGTGGACATCCATCGGCCCGCAGCCCACGATCTATTCATCGCTGTCCACCTATCTGACTTCGGGCCGCATCTCCGCCATGGCCGTGGACCCGCGCAACTCCAGCGTTGTTTATCTGGGCGGCGCGCAGGGCGGCGTCTGGAAGACGACGGACGGCGGCGCGACTTGGACGGCGCTTACCGACACGCAACCTTCGCTGGCCATCGGCTCCATCGCGCTGGCCCCGTCCAACCCGGACACTGTTTACGTCGGCACCGGCGAGGCCAATTTCAGCGGCGATAGTTACTACGGCGCGGGCATTCTGAAATCCACCGACGGCGGGCAGACCTGGACGCAGCTTCCCGGCAACACCTCCTCCACTTCCACCGGCAGCTTTGTGGGTCCCTTCAGCTCTGGTACGGGCGGCGCGCGCATCGGCGCCCTGGCCGTCCATCCGCAGAATCCGCAAATCGTTTTCGCGGGCGTTCGCGTATTTACCACTGACAGCACCGCAGGGATTTATCGCTCCACCGACGGCGGGGTAAATTGGACTAACGTGCGGCCCGGCGCGGCGGGCACCGGCGTAGTGTTCGATGTCCTCAACCCGCAGAACATTTATGGCGCGCTCGGCAACCCTAGCTCAAGCAGTGATCCAGACAACGGGGTTTACAGGTCCGCGGATGGCGGCTCCACGTGGGTTCGTCTCTCCGGCACAGCGCCAAATACGTTTCCCACAGCCAATGTCGGCCGCATTGAACTTGCCATCGCGCCATCCACCACCGGCGCTTCCGCGACTCTCTACGCCGCCATTTACGACACGTCCACTTCCGGCAGCCTCTTGGGAATGTGGAAGACTTCCGACGCCGGAGTCAACTGGGCCAAGCTCACCGCCACGCCGGATTTCTGCACGCCGCAATGCTGGTACGACATTGTGGTGCGCGTGCATCCCGCCAATCCCAACGTGGTTTTCGCCGGCGGCGCCGCCAATTCCAACCATTTAATTCGCTCCATCGACGGCGGCTTTTCCTGGTCCAGCGTGCGCATCGGCACCAACAGCATTTTGGTGCATGTGGACCAGCACGCCATGGACTTTTCCGCCGGCGGCGCCAAGCTGTATCTCGGCAACGATGGCGGCGCCTGGAGTACCACCGACACCGCCGCGAGCGCCACGTCCGTCAACTGGACGAATCTAAATTCCACGCTCTCGCTGACGCAGTTCTATCCCGGCCACTCCATCCATCCTTCCGACGAACAAATTGGCATCGGCGGCACGCAGGACAACGGCACACAGAAGTACACCGGCACGCTGGCTTGGGAAGACGTGGCTTGCGGCGACGGCGGCTGGACGGCTATCGACACGGCCATTCCCAGCACCTACTACACCACCTGCCAGCGCATCAGTTTGTGGAAGTCCAACCAGAACGGCAATCCCGGCACTTGGTCAAGCATTCTCAACGGCATCAACACCGCAGACCGCGGCGCTTTCATTCCGCCGTTCGTTATTGATAAGAGCCTACCCAATCGCCTGTACTTCGGCACGTTTCGCGTGTACCAGACGACCGATGGCGCCGCGTTGTGGACGCCCATCTCCCCCGACCTCACGGCCGGCTCCGGCGTGCTGACGGCCATTAGCGTCGCTCCCAGCAATTCCAACGTGGTGTACGCGGGAGCCACCAGCGCCACAGTCCGTGTGCAGATGACCGCAAACGCCGGCTCCGGCACGGCCGCTACCTGGACTGACGTGTCTGTCGGCTTGCCGCCACGAGCAGTCACGCAGATTGCTGTGGACCCGTTCGATGCGGCCACGGCCATCGTCACGTTCTCCGGTTTCTCCGGTTTTCTGAGCGGCGATACGCAGGGCCACGTGTTCCGCACCACCAATAGCGGTGTCACCTGGACGGACATCAGCGGCAATCTGCCCAACGTGCCCGTGAACGACGTGGTCATCGACCCGGACGTGCCCAACACCTACTACGTGGCCACCGACGTCGCCGTGCTTTCCACGGCCGACAGCGGCGTCACCTGGAGCACCATGGTCACCGGCCTGCCGCGCGTGGCAGTGCTATCGCTCAAGCTGCACCAGCCTTCGCGGACGCTGCGCGCCGCAACGCATGGCCGCGGACTGTGGGATCTGAAACTCTCGAATTTCACGCCGGCTTTCCGGCTGAGTTCCATCTCGCCTTCGAGTGCCGCCGCTGGCGCCGCCGGCTTCACGCTCACTGCCAAGGGCTTTGGTTTTTCCGCCAATTCCGTGATTCGCTGGAATGGCGTGGACCTGGCGACCACGTTTGACAGTGTCACGCAACAACTCACAGCCAATGTTGCCGCGGCGGACCTCGCCAACAGCGCCGCGGTGCAGGTCTTGGTCTTCGATGCGGGCCAGAGTCCCAGCACTAGCAACGCCATGGTGTTCACCATCCTCAGCCCGGCTCCAAGCCTGACTTCCATTGCACCCACCAGCGCTGTCGCTGGCAGCGCGGCGTTCACACTGACCGTAAACGGCGCGAATTTTATTTCCGGCGCCACCGTGCGCTGGAATGGCACGAACCGTCCTACTACTGTGGTCAGCAGTACGCAGGTCACCGCGGATATTCCGTCGTCGGATTTGATTCAGGCAGGGTTTCCGAGAGTCAGCGTCTTCGTTTCGCCGCCCGGCGGCGGCGCTTCCAGTTCGCAGACGTTTACCGTCAGCACCACCACGCCACCGCCCAACGACAATTTTGCCAACGCTACAGTGGCAATCACCTCGTCGTTCAACGACACAGTCAACACGTTTGCCGCCACAACGGAAACGACCGATCCCACGCCCTCGTGTGCCATCTCCAGCTCCAACCCGCGCGCCAAAAGCATCTGGTATCGCTTCACGCCGTCCGCCAGCGGCACGGCCACTGTGGACACCGTGGGCAGCGTCTACGACACGATCCTCTCGGTTTTCACCGGCAACCCGCCATCGCTCGTGCCGTTCGCCTGCGATGACGACAGCGGCGGCAACTTCACTTCGCGCGTCACTCTCGCCGTCACCGCGAACACGGCTTACTACTTTATGGTCACGTCATTCACTAATTTCACAAACGAAAGCGGCCAGGCATTCTTCAATCTCACTTCTACCGCTGGCGTCGCCAACGACTACACCATCGTCGCGAATCCGAGTTCTGCAACGATTAATGCCGGCCAATCGGCCACGGCGACTCTCACGCTCACGCCGGTGCCACCGCCCTTTGCCACTGCCATCGTACTTTCCTGCTCGAGCCTGCCGCCGCTTTCCTCCTGCTCTTTCTCTCCGCCCTCGGTCACGCCCGGCGCAGGTACCGTCACCTCCACGCTCACGCTCACGACGACCGCGCCCGGCACCGCTAATCCTGGCGCAGCGAGCAGCGCACCCGCCGAAACGGATTCACGATTCGCCGTCATTCTGAGCGCAGCGAAGAATCCCTCTGTTGTGAGTGCAGCCGGATGGATTGCGTTACTTGGCGCGCTTGCGCTATTTGTGCTCGGCGCAGGAAAGCAGAAGCGAAAATTACGGATGGGGTTTTATGCCGGCTGCGTGGTGCTACTGGCGGTGTTTGCGGAGGCGTGCGGCGGTGGTGGTGGCTCTTCGCCTCCGCCGCCGAAACTCGGCACCAATCCCGGAACCTACACGGTCACGGTAACGGGCACCGCGGGCGCCTTTGTTCGTTCCATGCCGTTCACCGTCACCGTGCGCTAGCTGCTGGCTTAAACGGCAGTTTTTCCAAATCCACATTGCCGCCCGACAAAATCACGCCCACTTTCTTGCCCTGCCAGTCCTCCTTCCGGGACAACGCCACGGCGGCAGCCACCGCCGCGGACGGCTCGACGATGATTTTCATCCGCTCCCAAACACTTCGCATGGCCGCGACAATTTCTTCTTCGCTGACCAGCGCCACCTCGTCCACGCGCTCGCGGATCACCGCAAACGTTCGCTCGCAGAGCGATGCGCGCAACCCGTCCGCGATGGTGTCCGGATGCTCCATGGGCTCGATGCGCCCGGAAGCCTTCGAGCGGAACGCATCATCCGCATTCTTCGGCTCGCATCCGATGACGCGGATTTGCGGGCGCACGCCTTTCGCTGCAATGGCCGTTCCGCTCAGCAGCCCGCCGCCGCTCACCGGCGCGAGAATGAAATCCAAGTCCGGCACTTCCTCCAGGAATTCCAGCGCCGTCGTTCCTTGGCCGGCGATAATCCGTGCGTCGTTGTAGGGATGAATCATCACTGCGCCTGTGCGCTCGATGATTTCCTGCGCCGCGGCCTCGCGCGCAGCCACCGTCGGCGCGCACTCCGTGATGCGCCCGCCGTAGGCGCGCACGGCGGCTTTCTTCACCTCTGGCGCGTTGGATGGCATTACGATCCACGCCGTGGCCCCACGCGCGCGCGCCGCCAGCGAGAGTGCCGCCGCATGGTTGCCGGAAGAGTGCGTCACCACGCCCCGCCGCGCTTCTGCTTCGCTCAGCAACGCAATCGCGTTCGTTGCTCCGCGAATTTTGAACGCGCCGCACCTCTGGAAATTTTCGCACTTGAAGTACAGCCGCGCGCCGGCCATCTCATCCAGCGATGCGCAGGTCATCACCGGCGTGCGGTGGATGTGCGGCTGAATCCTTCGCGCGGCGGCGCGAATCGTTTCCAGATCCGGCAGGTCAGCGGATTTCGAATTCGCGAAGCTCATAAATCTCCCGTAGGCGTTGGTGACGCCAAGCCGCGTACTTTCAGCATTCGGTTGGAAGATGGGATGGCGCGGAGACGCCTTGAGAAGGACGACGATGAATGCAGCAGAAAAGTCTTAGTTGACCAGCCGGCGGTCCGACTGTGTGAGCTGCAGAATCTGCGACTGCAGCTCCTTCCGGCGCTCATTCAGCACGCGGTGCCGGAAGTTCCAGGCGGTGTTTTGCGCCGCCTGCCACGGTTCCAATTCCCGCCACTCGTCGCTCAGCCGGTTGTATTCCTCGAGCAGCGGCCGCAACTTTTCGTAAGCCTGCATCCTCACAATCCCTTCACTTCTGCCGCAGTAAAGAGCAATCCCTCTTCCAGAAATGCGTGATGATTTTAGGAGTATCTGCTCAGGTTTGTCATTCAGATTGTTGAGTTTGCGGGTTGCTGCAAGTGGACTTCATTCATTTTTGAAACGGGAAGCGTTGACCAAGTCTTGAGCGGGAATTTGTTCCAGCAAAAATGTGTAATGCTTTGCACATAGGAGAGAATGCAAATCATCAATCTTGTGCACTCCAATTTTCAATTTTCCTCGCTTCGCAAGCTCCATTTTTAGCAGATAGTTTCTTCCCACGGGCATTGCAAAGTGGCATAATGCGTTTCCCCGGACGTCGCCCCGGGGCACAATTTTCCGCGGAGGGATACGGGCATGGGTGAAGACGAACGTCGCAGGGCGCCACGGATTCCCACGAAAGTGCCGGTCAAGCTTCGCCCCATCGAAGGCACTACGCCGTACATGGTCAGCGCGGATTCCATCAACATTTCCGAGCGCGGGCTCTATTTCCAGATGACCGGCCCCATGAAGCCGGGCACGCGCATCGAGCTTTCCTTCACCATGCCGCCGGAAGTCACCGGCAGCATGGCCATGAAGATCCGCTGCATCGGCCGCGTCATCCGCGTCGAGCCCGAGAACAAGGCGGACGGCCGCACGGCCGTCGCTGCGCAGATCGAGCGCTTTGAAACAATTCTCGCCGAAGCCTGATCGCTCCGGACAAACTCATCCATAGATGTCATTCTGAGGAGTCCCGATTCATCGGGACGACGAAGAATCCTGTCTGCTGACAACGCGGTTCTTCTGCGGCTACTTCTTCTTCGCGGCTTCCACCGTAAACGTGACTTTTGCGCTCGCCGAATTTTCGAACTGGTCGAAGATGCGCACGGAAATCGTGTGTTCACCCGGCGCGAGATCCTTCAGCGAAATTTCGTAGCTCTCCGAAGGCGAATCGCTCAAGCGGCTCACCGGAAACACCAGCTTCCAGTCGCCGGCATCCAGGCTGTACTCCGCGCGCACGATGGCGCTGAACGAATCCTGGGCCTCGAAGCGGACGCGCGTCTCCGGGCTGGCCGTCTCGGCCCGCAAGCCTTCCACCTGCGGAGGCGTGTTGTCCACTTCGAAGCGATCGCTTTCGCGTTCGCCGCAAAGCATGTCGGCGGGCGGGTTGGACTCGGAATCACACGCCACCACCTTCAGGTAGTAGGCGCCGTCGGGCAAAGTGTTGGATTCCCAGGAAAAATATTTTTGCTCGACGCGGTCCTTCAATACTCTCCACTTGGTTTCGCCCTCGCCGCGGAAATACAGGCGGTATACCAACTCATCGTCGTTCTCATCCCTCGCGCTCCACAGCACGCTTTGATAGCCGCGCTGGGTGAGGCCCTGCGGCGGCGGATCGAAGCGCGGTTGCGACTGCTGTTGTGGCTGCGAGATATTCATTCCCGGCACGCCGGAGGTGCTCGGCGGCATGCGCAGCTGTGCCGGAGGCTGCTGTTGTTGCTGCCCCGGAAAACCTTGCACGCGCACGCCGGGGCTTTGCACCACAATGGCCTCCACGGTGGGCGCTGCGTTTTTCGGCAGATAAGCCAGGCTGACCCACGAAATGCTGCTGGGCATTCCCTGTGCCGGCGGCATCGCCTCCTTGCCCGCGGGCTTTCCCGTTGCGGCAGGCGCCACGGGATTCTTGAACACCACTTTCCACTGCGCAAATCGCGCAGCTGGCGAATCCACGGTGGATCCCTTGGGATCATTGAAGGGACCCGCCCATGCGCTCCAATTCTTTTCCGGGTTGGAAGTGTTTCCCGAGCGGACGTAGAACTCCACGCCACCATCCGTTGCGCCGTCATCTCCCCACCAGCTCAAGCGCCCCCACTGTGAAAAAAGTTTTGCATCGAACACTTGCGACTCAAAGCTTCCCTCCGGCTCAAACTCCGGTCCCAGTGCGAAGACTTTCCCGGGGTTGGCCGTGGCCACAAAAACTTTTCCGCCCACACCGGAGACCAAGCTGGTTACTTGCGACGCCGAGGTTTTCGGCAGGGCAGCGTAGGTGCGCTTTCCTTCCAGCTGAATCACAAGCCCGCGATTGCCGGTCCCCAGCAGCAGCTTGCCCGCCGGGCCCAGGCTCAACGCGTACACCAGATCATCGCGCGAGCTCCACAGCGACTCCGGCGCACCGTCCGGCGTGATGCGGTACACTTCGCTCCCGCCAGTCAGCGACAAGAACGGCACAAACGGCGCCACTTGCTGCGCGGCGGGGACAGGGACAGAAGTAGTAATGGTCTGTCCGGTGGCGGTCACCGTCGTTTGCGGTATGAACTGCTGCATCTGCGGCATGCCCACCATCGCGCGCGGCTTTTCCCCGACCGACGTGGCATAGATGTTCCCTGCGCGGTCCACCAGCAACGACGTCACTTCCTTCTTCTCCGTCTCGTACAGTACAAACGCAGGCCGCTGCTCGGGCTTGTCCGCTCCAGCCGGATTGGACATGGAAACTCGCGCCACGAGTCCATTCGGCTCCGTGCCGATCAGTAAGTTTCCTTTCGCGTCCAGCGCCAGCGAACGGATGTGTGTCTCGAGACTTTTGTAAAAGAGCACGCCCTTGCCGTCCGGCGAAACCGCATAAACTTCGCCCTTGTCGCCGGTGGCCACAAACACCGTCCCCGAAGCGTCCACCAGGAGGTCCCAGATGTATTTGGTTTTCGGTTCGAAGAACACTTCCGCCTTTCCGCTTTGGCCCTTGGCGTCGGGCGCGGGAATCTTATAGACCTTCCCGTCAGGCGACGTGCCCACATAGATGTTGTCCCGCGCATCAATGGCCAGCGCCTGTGCGGCCATTTCCTGCGACTCGAAAACGGTGGTTGCCGCGCCCTTGTCGTCAAAGCGCAGCACCTTGGCGTTCGAGCCGCCCGCGGCATACAGCGCGCCCTTCGAGTTCAATCGCAGGGCCCACAGGTAAGCCGTATTGGGATCGGAGAACTGCACGAATCGCGGCGCCAGCACCAGCTTGCCGTCACTGCGCAGCGCCACGCCCTTTGGCGTGCCTTTTTCGAATTCCTCGTAGTTCGATTGCCGCCACATGCGCGTGCGTTCGGCGCCGGTGCCCGCGGCTGCCAGCACCGCCACCGCGGCGAGGCTCGCCAGTCTGATTCGCGTAATCCGTTTCATGGAACTCCTCTCAGCTTCTTCAACAGGAGTGCACATCCCCAGGCTTGGGGACCAATCCCTGCGGCAAATTATTTTACGGTAACCATGAGCATGTACTGGCCCGCGATCACTTGGTTCAGCGGCAGCGACCACTCTCCGGCGGTGGATTCGCGCAGCAGCAGCGAGCTGCCCGGCGTTCGCCGCTGGTCCAGCACATTAATCTGCGAAAGCGGTGCATTCGGCAGCTCTTTTTCCTCCACCAGAAGTGTCGGCGTTGGCTGGATCAGCGTCACGTACAGCCGGCTGTTGCGCCGCTCGCGGTTCATCAGCGTGATGAGCTGCTCCAGTCCTGCCAGCCGTCCCTGCGGCCCCTGCGAAAACAACCGCGACATCCGGTTCAGCGATTCCCCGTCGCTGACCACGATGCGTAGCGGCCCCTTCGCCGTCTGCGACGGGATCTGAATCGGCACCGTGCGCATGAACGGCGCCCCGCGATACGGCCGCAGCAAGACCTTCACGTCAATCTTCTCGCCGGGCACGACTTCGCTTTTTTCGCTCCATGCGCTCTCGGTGGTCGCCGTACGCCGCTCCGGAGTGCTGTCCACACGCAGCGTCACTTTTTCGATTTTGGCGCGCTCGTACGGATTGGTGAAGATGCGCGTGAAAATATTCTGCACGCTTACTGCCATCCACATGCCGTCCGGCACGGCCTGGTCCGTCGGCGCGAACATGTTTTCCAGGTTCACCCGGCTGTGTCCTTCGATGTCAATCCCGCCGGAGAGCTGAAACGTCATGCCCTCGCTGTACGCGGTGTTCGCGGTGATGCCGTTCATCGTGGCGATGGCCACCAGTAATGGCGTCAGCTTGGAGTGGTCCATCACCTCGAACAGAAATTTCTTTTCCCGCGTTGGCGTGGCGATGGTCAGCTCCACCGGAATCATCCGCGGCGCGGCGCCCAGCCGGCCCACCACCGCTGTGATACGGTCTTGCGTGACGCTGCCGATGACCCCGCCCGCGTTGACAATCTTGAAGGAATTGAACGTGGACGCCAGCGTGGTCACCACGCGCCCCCGCGCCAGTTGCATGGACACGTTGCCGAAGGAAAACAGCGGGTGCCCGCACACAAACACGCGGTCGCCCACTACTGCCGTCACGGTGCAGGACGCTTGCAGCGACAGGTCGCCCTTCACCAGCACCATGCTGACCATGTCGCCGCCCTTGAGCTGCGCATCGTCAGCGCGCGCCTCCGCCGTGCCACCCTGCGTGGCAACCATGCCGTACGCCGCAAACTGCGCTCCGAACCGCTGGATGACTTCTTGCTGGAAGCCGGAGAACACCAGCGGCGTATCAATCTTCGTCAGATAGCCGCCGGAGATGGGCGCGCCCGCGCGCTGCACCATTTCTTCCGGCACAGCAATTTGAGTTGCGGTCGCGGATGCGGCCTGCGAATCCTGTGGTGGAACTCCTTCGGCGCGCTGCGTACCCGCGGCGGAGGGCTGATCGGCGTCGTACATATTCTGAATCGGCGTCACGCCCGCGATGGCTTCCCGGCTGAATTGCCCAAACCGCAGGGATAGCGCACCCGCAAGTTTCCCCTCGATGTAAACCGGACTGCCGCTCATTCCCGCCACCACGCCATTGAAATCGGCCAACTGGCCGCGCAGCACCACCAGGATGATGTCCTGCTTGGGTCCCAGCGTGTTGGGCAGGATGCCCAGCACTTCCAGCTCGATGCTTTCGACCTTGTCGCCGGCAAGGATCGTGTACATCACGCCTTTCATGCCGGGCTTAATTTGTTCGAGGGGGATTATTTGCGGCTCGTCCGCAGCAAGCAATGGGAGAGCCAGGGATGCGACAAACATCATCGCCGCAAAAACGAGGAATTTCAGGGGCCAGGTTTTCTTTTCCATCGAATTTCCATCATACCACGGACAATCGGATTCCATGGCTCCCTCCCGCGTTGCTTCCCATGGTTCACGGCGTCGGGTCCGCAAATCTGGCGTGCTAGAATCCCTGCGTGGCCAAGCAATCCATCTTGCCCGCCCGCGCCATTTCCGGCGTGCTCGCTGTTCCCGGCGACAAATCCATCTCCCACCGCTACGCCATCCTCGCAGCGCTGGCCGAGGGCTGCAGCGAGATTCACAATTTCTCTCCGGCCGCCGATTGCCACAGCACCCTCGAGTGCCTCCGACGCCTCGGCATTGCCGTGGATGTTGCCAAAGACTGCGTCACGATTCGCGGCCAGGGCTTGCGCGGATTGAAGGCTCCCAAGAAAAAGCTCGACGCGGAAAATTCCGGCACAACGATGCGCCTGCTCGCCGGCGTTCTTGCCGGACAGTCATTCGCGTCATTGCTCACCGGCGATGCATCGTTGCGCCGCCGGCCGATGCGCCGCGTCATCGAACCGCTCGAAAAAATGGGCGCGCGAATTAAGGCTCGCGACGGCGAATTCGCTCCGCTCGAAATCGCCGGCGCCGCGCTGCACTCAATGGACTACGCACTCCCCGTTCCCAGCGCGCAGGTGAAGTCGGCCATCCTGCTCGCCGGGCTATTTGCTTCAGGAGAAACCTCTGTCACCGAATCGGTGCGCACGCGCGACCATTCCGAGCTGGCGCTCGCCGAATTCGGCGCCACTGTGCGCGTGCAAGGTTCCATCGTACGCATCCAAGGCGGGCCGCGCTTGCAAGCCCGCCAGCTTGCTGTGCCCGGAGACATTTCCTCCGCCGTATTTTTTCTCGCCGCCGCGCTGATTCTTCCCGGCTCCAGCCTGCACATCACCGGCTGCGGCCTGAATCCCACGCGCTCCGCAATTCTCGACGTGCTGGCCACCATGGGCGCGCCGATTACGCTGGTGAATGTGGGCATGCATCACGGCGAACTTTCCGGGGACATCGCCATTGTCCATGCACCGCTCGCCGGCGGCGTCATCTCCGGGCCGCTGGTTGCGCAGTTGATTGACGAGTTGCCCATGCTCGCCGCGCTCGGCCCTTACACGGAGCAGGGAATCGAAATTCGCGATGCGCGCGAGTTGCGTGTGAAGGAGTCCGACCGCATCGCTGCACTCGCGGAAAACCTGCGCCTCATGGGCGCGAAGGTGGAAGAATTCCCGGATGGGCTTAAAGTGGAAGGGAAGTCCGCCGGCAGACTGCGTGGTGCGAAAATTGATCCGCGCGGCGACCATCGCATCGCCATGGCCTGCGCAGTCGCCGCA
>JAMCWK010000013.1 GCA_023481105.1 Acidobacteriota bacterium
GGCGCGGATTTCTTTTCCGATGGGGTCGCTGTCGGTGAAGAGATAATCCACCACGTCCCAACCCACGGTGCACACGGGGGACGCCGTGCGCAGGTCGCCCTCCGTGATGTGCCGCCCGGACATCAGCTCCACGTCGTAAATCTGCGGCATGGCCGGCGTCCATCCGCGTAGGATGCTGTCCCGCAAATAATTCATTCCGTACTTCACCTGCGCCGCGTCGCTGCGCGTGGCCGCGCCCACTTCGCGGCATGTGCGGCACAATTCGCGCACCGCTTCGAAATCTTCCAGCGTCAGTTTCTTGCGTTTCTGCGTTTCCAGAAAATCGTCAATGTTTAGCGGGATAATCGGCCCGCGGTTCACCAGAAACACGTCCGCGCCCAGGTTAAAAATCTTTTCCGCCACGTACGCGTTCAGCCCGTTGATCACGCTGACTACCGCGATCACCGACATCACGCCAATCACCACGCCCAGCAGCGTCAGCACGCTGCGCAGCTTGTGCGACCACAGGCTCGACGCCGCAATTTTCACCGCTTCCGCAAACGACATGGTCGCTTTTCCGCGCATAGTTCTTCGCCGCCGTCAATTATACGCAGTGCGCCGTGTCAAAGTTACTCGGGTGAGTGGTCAGGGTTTAGGGTTTTGGGTATTGGATGTAGCAATCAGAATGCTTTACTTTGTTGCTGGAAAATATCCGCGCTTGGCAACCACCGAATAATCCTTACCTTTTACACCGAACGATGGATGGAGTTTGACCTCCAGCTTGCGCAGTTTGCGTTCCGTCGCATTTACATTGCTGCCCGGATAAAACCCCAGCGTGTATCGCGTCTTCAGCCGCTCAATCAGCGCCGCGAACGCCAGGTACAGCGACCCTTCTTTCTCCACCTCGAAGATTTCTCCGCCGGTTTCCTCGCACAGCTTTTTCACGTTCACCAGCCCGCGTCCCACGCTCAGCGCTTTCGCTCCGATGGGGTTTCGCCCGGGCACTTTCAAGCTGTACACCGCCGCGTCCGCTTCCAGCGCCTCGTTCAGCACGTCGTTCGGCGAATAGCCGCCCGCGGTCGGCACGTTGTCGCTCACCAGCACAATCACGCGCCGCGCCGCCGGCGCTTTTTCGAGCAGATATTTTGCCGCCTCGTACACGCCATCATTAATATTTGTCGCCCCACCCGCCTCGAAAAACTCGATCTGGTCGCTCACCGAAAGCTTGTCGTGCGTCAAATCCACGCGCCGGTCCACGTACTGCGTGAACGTAAACAGCGCTACCTCATCTTCTTTTTTCAGCGCCTTCAGCGCGCTCATGCTGGCGTAGCGCAGCGGCCGCAGAAACGGCTGGATGGACCCACTCAAGTCCACCACCATGGCCACCGCCAGCGGCAACTGGTCTTGGCTGAAGTGCGCAATCTCCTGCGCCTGTCCTTCTTCGAAGAGCAGAAAGTCCTCCTGCTTCAAAATCTTCATGGCCTTTCCGCCCTTGTCCTTCACCGTCGCTTCCACCAGCACCAGCCGCACTTCTTTCTTGATCGTCGGTATCTGTTCTTGCACCTCTTGCGTAGGGGCGCTGCTTGCTGCGCCCCATCCCGCCATCGCCGCCGCGCACACCACCGCCACCACCAAAATTTGCCCGCACCACAATTTTTGATGACTCTTCATCTTTCTTCTCAGATCTTCAATCACTCAATCGCCCAATCATAAATCACTCAATGACTCCATAGCCCGTCCCTCGATGAGAGCTGCCCGCCGCCCTGCGGGTTGCTTCCCCCTCCTGATGCCGTTGCCTGTTTAGCGCAGTCCCATTGCCACGCGCGGCGGAGTCAAGTAGTTTGCCTGATGTGTCGCCTCGGCCTCCATCGCGCCGTCTGAGTGTCTGCGTGCTTTCCGCGCACCCGCTGGTGCTCGACGAATTCGCGCGCCGCCTGGCCTCCGCGCGCGTTCTCTCGCGCCTGTTGGACCCCGCGGATTTATCCGCGCCGGCCCTGTTGTTCCCTCGCGCCCGCGTGTACGTAGTGGACGCCGCCGCCCCTCGCCCCGTTCTTCGCGCGGCGCTCGAGCAACTGCGTTCCGCCGCGCCCTCTGCGCGCCTGTTGGTCGTCGCGCAGAAATTTTCCGAAGCCGACGCCTTTGCTTTTTTGCGACTGGGTGCCCGCGGCCTGCTCACGTATTCCGCCGCGCGCGAGCAACTTTCCCCGGCCGTTTCCGCCGTGGCCGCGGGAGGCTTCTGGGTGCCGCGCGCGTGGCTCTCGCGTTTTGTGGACGCCATCTTCGGCTCGCGGCGTCCTGCTCCCGCCGCCGCGGGACGCGCACGCCTCAGCCGCCGCGAGCAGCAGGTCTTCGACGCCCTGCTCGAAAATCTTTCCAACAAGGAAATCGCCTCGCGCCTCAACATCTCCGAGCGCACCATCAAATTTCACGTCAGTAACGTGCTCGCCAAATTTGCCCTCCGCCGCCGCGCCGACCTCATCCTCCACTTTTTCCACTCCGCCCCCCAGTAACTCTTTAACTCTGTAACTCTGTCACTCTGCAACTCTGAAACCTTTTCTTCACTGCACCCTATACCCTGCCTTTTACGCCCTGTCCTAAATCTGTCCTTCCGACCAGTAGCTTTTTCCTGATTCTTCGCGTTACGCTGCGCTCCCTTTTGACCCAAGATTTAACTCGGGAGTTGCGGAAAGGACGCGCCATGGCCACCCAACGCATGCAACTGAATCTGAATAATGAGGACTTCGCCCGGATGAAATTCGACTGGGCGGCCGACGACAACGAAGCCATGCGCGACTTCAAAGCCGGCATTCGCTTGTTGCGCAACAGGTCCTACCACTGTGCTCTGGTCTATTTTCGCCGCGCCAACGAACTCGAGTGCGGCAACCCGTATTTCCTCTCCTACTATGGCCTGACCCTGGCTCTCGCCGAGAGAAAATGGGCGGAAGCCGAGCGCCTCTGCGAAGCCGCTCTGCCGTTGCGGCGCAATCAGCCGCAGCTCTATCTCAATCTCGCGGAAGTTTGTCTGCTGGCCGGAAAGAAGCGCGACGCCGTCGAGACCCTGGAAGTCGGTTTGCAGCACGCGGCACGCGATCAGCGCCTCCATCGCATGATCCAGTCTCTGGGCGTGCGCAAAAGCGCGGTTCTCAGCTTCTTGGATCGCCGTCATCCGCTCAACCGCACCCTCGGCAAGGTGCGTCACCGCGTTCGCAAATTCTTGGCCCCCCACTAGCAGCGGAAGGAGCACCCCCGAGGACGCCCCCACATCCTCGACTCCTTCCGCTGCGCACCTCCTCCCCGTAGCGGGGGCTTCATGCCCCCGCCTTCTGTCCTTCTTGTGTTTTACCTGCCACCTACCACCTACCACCTGCTCCCCTTGCGCCTCTCTCTTTCGTACACCATAATGATTTGCCAGCTCCGTCAACGTTTCGTACGCGGGCGAGTCTCGCCATGCTCTGTCCCCACTGTCGAGCCTACAACCCGAACGATGCGCAGGTCTGCGAGCGCTGCGCCAAGCCGTTGGTGGAATCTCCCGCCGCCGACGAAGTCACCATGGGCGGTGACTCTTCCGCGCCCGCTTCCAGTGCCGCTGGTGTTGCGCGCGCTCCCAGCACGCCATCCGCGCCCGCTGCCTTCAACGGCACATTTTCCCTCGAGCCCGGCGGCGATTTCGGCCCGCGCTATCGCATCGAAAAGCTTCTCGGCGAAGGCGGCATGGGCACGGTGTACAAAGCCCACGACAAGGAGCTCGACCGCTCCGTCGCTCTCAAGCTCATTCGCCCCGGTCTGATGACCGACGAAAACGCCATGCAGCGCTTCAAGCAGGAATTGCTGCTGGCCAGCAAGATCTCCCACAAAAATATTCTCCGCATTCACGACCTCGGCGAAGTTGCCGGCATGAAGTTCATCTCCATGGCCTTCATCGAGGGCGAAGACCTGCACGCCCTGCTCAAGCGCCAGGCCCCGCTTCCTCTCGACCGCGTCCTGGCCATCACCAATCAGCTTCTCGACGCGCTCGAAGCCGCGCACGTCGCCGGCGTCGTCCACCGCGACCTCAAGCCGCAGAACATCCTCGTGGACTCCACCGGCCAGACTTACATCTCCGATTTCGGCCTCGCCAAGTCCCTGCACACCAGCGTCGCCGGCATGACCCGCGCCGGAGAATATCTCGGCACGCCCCGCTACATGGCTCCCGAGCAGGTCGAAGCCAAGCCCGTGGACCATCGCACGGACCTCTACGCCTTCGGCCTCATCCTCTACGAAATGTGCACCGGCGACGTCCCCTTCAAGGCTGATTCCACGCTGGTCATGATGTTTCAGCGCGTCAAGGAAAAGCCCAAGAATCCCAAGACCCTCAATCCCGATCTCCCTGAGTATCTGGTCCGCATCATCCTGCGCTGCCTGGAGACCGATCCCGCCGCGCGCTACCAGGCCGCCAAGGACATCTTCACCGACCTCCGCGCCGCGCGCGCCACCTCCGGCCCGCGCACCGTGCGCATCAACATTCCCGTGCCGCAGACGCGCCGCGGCTGGTTCGCCACCGTTAGCGTAGTTCTCGCACTCGTGCTCGGCACGCTGGCCGTCCCCGGCGTGCGCAACGCTCTCTTCCGCCGTGGCGGCACGGTGCCCGCTGTGGCTTCCGGCATTCCTGCGCTCGCCGACGGAAAATTTGTCGCGGTTCTCCCCTTCCGCGTCCTCGGCGAGGATCAATCTCTTCAGTACATCGCCGAAGGCATGGTGGAAGCCCTCTCCGCAAAACTATTTCAGATGAAGGAAATCCGCCTGGCTTCCACGTCCGCCGTGGACGGCGCCGGCAAGCAGGAATCGCTGGAAAAAATCGCCCGGCGTTTGGGCGCCAACCTCATCGTGCAGGGTATGGTGCAGTCCGCCGCCGGCCGCATCCGCGTCATCGTCAATCTCGACGACGCCGCTTCCAACCGCCGCGTCTGGAGCCACGAGTTTTCCGGCCTCGCGCAGGACTTGCTCACCATCGAAGACAACATGTACGCCCAGTTGGTGGACGCCCTCGAGCTCCGGCCCTCCGGCCAGGAGCTCGCCCGCGGCGGCTCCCGTCCCACCGACAACATCGAGGCCTACGACCTCTATCTCAAGGGGCGCAACTCTCTCCGCGGCCAGCACGAGCTGCGCAACGTCGAATCCGCCATCCGTTTCTTCGAAGACGCCCTGAAAAAAGATTCCGGCTTCACGCTTGCCTATACCGGCCTGGCCGACGCCAGTCTCCAGATGTACCGCGAGAAAAAAGATCAACTCTGGTCCGCCAAGGCGCTCGCCGCCGCGCAGCGCGCCCGCGAGCTCAACGACGCTCTGCCCGAAGTCCATTTTTCTCTCGGCAGCGTGTACACCGCCACCGGCAAGACTTCCGAAGCCATCGCCGAGTCGGCGGTGTGCTTCGTCGGTTCTCCCAATTCCGACGAAGCACACCGCCGACTCGGCGCTGCCTACAAATCCACCGGCCGCAAGGAAGAAGCCCTCGCCGAATATCGCAAGGCCGTCGAAATCAATCCCTACTTCTGGTTCAACCACAACGTCCTCGGCGCCGCTTATCTCGACTTCGGCGACAACCAGAGCGCCCTCGCCGAATTCCAGCGCGTCACCCAGCTCGAATCCGACAACCCCATCGGCTGGGAAAACACCGGCAACGCCTACATCCGCCAGGGCAAATGGCTCGAATGCATCCCTGCGTTTCAAAAAGCGATTGCCTTGCAGCCGTACTACTCCACCTACTCCAATCTCGGCACCGCCTACTTTTTTCTCCAGCGCTATCCGGAATCCGTGCAGATGTTCGAGAAAGCCGTCGAGCTGAATCCCAACGACGCCACCGCCGCCGGCAATCTCGCCGACGCCCTGCGTGCTTCCGGCGACTCCGCCCGCGCCGGCGCCACCTACGACAAAGCCATCGCCCTCGCCTACAAGGAGCTGCAAGTGAATCCGCGCAGCGCCCCCACGCTCGGCATGTTGGCGCTTTTCTACGCCAAGAAGGGCGACAAATCCAACGCCGCGGAATTCATCCGCCGCGCGCGCTCCATTGACCGCAAAGACGTCATGCTCACCTACAGCGAAGCCATCGTCCACGCCCTTGCCGGACGCAACACGGAAGCCCTCCGCGCCCTCCGCGAGTCCTTCGCCAACGGCTATCCCGCCAAGGAAGCCGCCGGCGACCCCGAGCTTAAGTCCCTCCACTCCCTCCCCGCCTTTTCCTCCCTCCTCAAAGAATTCTCCGCGAAATGATTCCGCGTTGTAGCCAGCCTCTTTAGAGGCGGGGGTTGCTCTTGTCATCCTGAGTCCCGATGGGTCTGATCGGGACGAAGGATCTCTCTTCGTTCGGCTCCGCCTTTTTGTGTGGAATGCGGCGCATTTGTCGGGGCACGATGCATCGCGCTCCTGTGTAGGGGCGCAGCCCCGAAGCCTCGGGGCTGCGCCCGCTGTTCCGTACAGTTCTTGTGGAGTGCGGCGCGTCAGCGCCGCTTTGTATTTCGCCCCGCCCTGCGGGGTCAGTCGGCGGCTCTCTCTTTCTCAATCACAAATCACCAATCACAAATTCTCTCCACTCCTCGCCCCACAAAAAAATCGGGCCGGTCTCTCGACCGGCCCCTCTAAACTTTCTGCTGCTTTTCTTCACGCCTTTTTCTTCCGCAGCCGCGTCGCAATTCCCAGCAGCCCCGTTCCCAGCAGCGCCAGCGTACCCGGTTCCGGCGCATTGACCACCATGGTCACCGCCGTGTTATTCGGATCGAATCCCACCAAGTCCACCGCGAATTCCGGATTACCGAAACCCACCGAGGGAATCGCCCCCAGCGTAAACACCGCAGTGGCCCCGGTCGGCGTTGCCACAAACGAGCTGAAAATGCTGCTCGCCAGGTTGAGCGGCAATTGCGCCGTGGTGATATTGAACGTCAGCGAAGTGATGGTCGTTCCGGTCACGTTGCGAAACACGCACGTCAGCGCCGGCCCCATTCCGAAGTACGGCCCGGGCACGGTGTACGTCGCACTCGAGACGCATCCCGGACTGGTCGGAAAGCCAATGCTCACCACCGGGCTGGTGATGTCAATGCTCCCGGTCCCGGATCGGACGATGATCACCGGATCAATCGGATCCGCCTGCGCTGCTCCGGCGCACATCAGGATCATCGCGCACAGCAGAATGGTTCCAGTTCGCTTCATAAGCCCTCCACCAGGCACAGTGCAAGTAAACATTTTGCTGCAACTTGCATGCCCAACATCTTTCCAAACATCATTTTCTAACTCTTGTATTTTCTTAATATTACACGCGTTCAATTCCTGCAGCTCTCGCCATTCTCCATTTCCTGCGCAACTCCTTGCACACTTTCGGCACCCCTTCTGCCTCGCCGTCTCCTTACCTCTTCACCCCCGTTACCCTCTTCACCCAGTTTTGTTCTCCGCACGGATTTTACAATCCCCAGGCTAACTGCTGCTCCCTCCGCGGCGTCTATATGTTGAAAGCGGGCCAGCCGGTTCTCGGGGTAAGGCTGCGCGGACGCCTTCGAAACAAACTTTGTAACCCGGTTCTCATTGTTCGGTAATCATTCTTGAACAGGCGTTCGGCAGCCATGGGGTGCTCTTTGTTGTTGGCGACTAAACCCGCGCGACTTCTTGCTCTGCTCCTCGGCAGTGTGGCGGCGGTTTCCGCGCAGCCGCAGAATGCCATCAAGCCTGTCAGCACCAAGGCCGCCGACGCCATCATCCCCGTCGTCGCCAAAACGGCTTCCATCCCGCGCATTGACAAAGCCCCACTGCTCGAATCCTTCCTCGGCATGAAGCCCGACGCGGAATGGGAAGGCAAACTCACCAAGCTGGACACGTTCATTCAGGCCAATCCAAAGGACGGCACGCCCGCCAGCTTTCGCACCGAGGTTTATCTCGGCTACGACGACAAGAACTTCTACGTCATCTTTATCTGTTTCGATTCTGAGCCCGGCAAGATCCGCGCGCGCATGACCCGCCGCGAAAATATTTACGACGACGACCTCGTGCAGATCATGCTGGACACCTTTCACGACCAGCGCCGCGCCTATTCTTTCGTCGTCAACCCGCTCGGCATCCAGCTCGACCGCCTCTATTCCGAAACCAGCGGCTTCGACGATTCCTTCGACACGCTGTGGGATTCCGAGGGCAAGCTCACGCCGCAGGGCTACGTCACGCGCATGGCCATTCCCTTCCGCAGCCTGCGTTTTCCCACAAACGTCAAGGAGTGGGGCGTCGTTCTTCAGCGCATCATTCCGCGCTTGAACGAAACTTCTTATTGGCCTCGCGTCAGCAGCAAGATTGACGGCCGCTTGAACCAGGAAGCCACACTGAACGGTTTCGAGAAAATCTCTCCGGGCCGCAACATTCAGCTCATCCCCTACGGCCAATTCCGCACCTTCCGCGCGCTCGACCAGCGCGACCCCAGCGCGCCCTCCTTCCACGGCAAGCGCGACGAATTTGTCGGCGGCCTCGACGCCAAATTCGTCGTCAAGGATCGCCTCGTCCTCGACTTCACCGTGCATCCCGATTTCAGCCAGGTGGAATCCGACGAGCCGCAGGTCACTGTCAACCAGCGCTTCGAAGTTTTCTTCCCGGAGAAGCGCCCCTTCTTCCTGGAAAATTCAAACTTTTTCGAGACGCCCATCAGCCTGGTCTTCACGCGCCGCATCGCCGACCCGCTGTTCGGCGCGCGCGCCACCGGCAAGCTCGGCAAGTACGCCGTGGGCATGTTTTTCGCCGACGACCGCTCCCCCGGACGCAGCGTGCCGCCCAGCGACCCGCTCTACAAAAAGAAAGCTTACTTCGGCATCCTCCGTGTCAACCGCGACTTCGGAAAAAACAACACCGTCGGCATGATTTACACCGAGCGCCGCTTCCAGAACAGCTTCAACCGTGTCGGCGGCCTCGATTTCACCTTCAAAGTCGCGAAAAACTGGCGCGGTGAAGGACAGGTCATCACCAGCTCCACGCGCGAAACCGACGGCAGCACTTTCGCCGGCCCCGCCTATCATTTCTGGGGTGGCTACTTCGGCCGCAAGCTCAGCTTCAACTCCATGTATCAGGACAACAGCCAGGGCTTCGTCACTCACACCGGTTTTTTCCGCCGCCAGGGCATTCGCCGCTTCAGCAATTCTTTCCATTACGGCTTCCGTCCGGAAGGCAAGCGCCTCGTCACCCACGGCTTCAACCTCTTCCAGTTGAACTTGTGGGATCACAACGGCCTGCCCCTCGAAGCCACGCTCAACGGCAATTATTTTTTCAGTTTTCAGCGCCAGACCACCTTCGGCGCCTTCGCCAACACCGGTTACGAGCGCCTCCGCCCCTTTGATTTTTCCACGCTCGCCGCGACCCAGAGATTCCCCTCCGGCCACTATGGCTTTTTCTTCTACACCGCATTTTTCAAGCAGGTGGCCATGAATGGCGAAATCAATTGGGGGCGCACCACGAATTACAACCCCGTCTCCGGCCCGCCGGTTTCCGCGCGCGATCATTCCGCTTTCATCAGGCTCACGCTCTATCCCATCCAGCAGCTCACCATTGATAACCGCTACATCCTCTCGCGCCTCCGCGCTGTGGACGCCGACGAATCCATCTTCAATAACCACATCATCCGCTCCAAGTGGAACTATCAGCTCACCCGCGCGCTTTCTCTGCGCTTCATCACCGAGTACAACACCACGCTCGCCAATGGCGCGCGCACTTCCATCACCACTACCAAGAACATGAACTACGATTTCCTCATCACCTATCTGCTCCACCCGGGCACCGCGCTTTACGTCGGCTACAACTCCAATTTGCAGAACCTCGACCCCTCACTTACCGTTCTTCCCGACGGCAGTCTCGCCCGCACCCGCCACCCCTTCACCAACGACGGCCGCCAGTTCTTCGTCAAAATGTCCTATCTCTTCCGCTTCTAGCAATCCTCGTCGCCCGTCATCCTGCTTGCCCTGAGCGTAGCGAAGGATCCCTATTTCCTTTCCTGAAACCTGAAACCTTTGTAGCACCGCCGAAGCTCCTACGAAGGTATACTTACCCCTCTCGGCACATGTCTTTGCAAGCAGGACACAAACTCGGTCCCTACGAAGTCGTCGCTCCGTTGGGCGCTGGCGGAATGGGAGAAGTCTATCGTGCGCGCGATACCCGGCTGGACCGCACCGTGGCCATCAAAGTCCTCCCTGCGCACCTGGCGGATTCGCCCGAGCTGCGCCAGCGTTTCGAGCGCGAAGCGCGTGCGATTTCCAGCTTGAGCCATCCGCACATTTGCAGCCTCTACGACGTGGGCGAGCAGGACGGCGTCAGCTATCTCGTTATGGAGTATCTCGAGGGTGAAACCCTTGCCGCCAGGCTCGCCAGAGGCCCCTTGCCGCTCAACGATGTGCTCAAGTACGCCGTGCAGATCGCCGACGCACTGGACAAGGCCCACCGCCAGGGCGTGGTGCATCGTGACTTGAAGCCCGGCAACATCATGCTCACGCCCCAGGGTGGAGCGAAGTTGATGGACTTCGGCTTGGCGAAAAGCGCCATGGCCGCTGCATCAGTTTCCAGTCTGACCGCGCCCGCGCAGGCTACCAGCCCCATCACCGTCAAGGGCGTGATTGTCGGCACGTTTCAGTACATGTCCCCGGAGCAAGTCGAAGGAAAAGAAGTGGACCCGCGCAGCGACCTCTTTTCCTTCGGCGCGGTGCTTTACGAAATGATGACCGGGCGGCGCGCCTTTCAGGGCAAGAGCCAGTTGAGCGTGGCCTCGGCGATCCTGGAAAAAGAGCCGGAGCCCATCAGCATCGCGCAGCCGATGACGCCGCCGGCCCTCGACCGCACCATCCGCAGATGCCTGGCGAAGGATCCCGAAGACCGTTGGCAAACCGCGCGCGATTTGCAGCTCGAGTTGATATGGATTGCGGAAAGCGGCTCGCAGGCCGGCGCGCCGGCGGTGGTCGCCGCCGGACGCAAGCAGCGCGAGCGCGCGGCGTGGATCGCTTCCGCGGTCTTTGCTCTGCTTGCTGTTGCTGCTACGGTGGGCTTCGTGATGCGCGCGCCGCAGCCGCTCCGCGCGCTGACCGCTACCATTCTTCCCCCGGACAATTCCAACTTTGTGGCGGCGGTTGTCTCTCCCGACGGCACTCGCTTGGCGTTCATTGGGCGCGGCACCGATGGCACCGCAAAACTCTGGGTGCGCTCGCTCGACGCGATTTCGGCGCAGCCGCTCTCCGGCACAGACGGTGCTTTTTTGCCGTTCTGGTCGGCGGACAGCCGCTCGCTCGGGTTTTTCAGTGCGGACGGCAAGCTGAAAAAGATCGAAGCCTCCGGCGGGCCTCCCATCACCCTTTGTGATGTCCCTGCCGTCCCGCGGGGCGGCACATGGAACCGCGACGGCGTAATTCTGTTTGGAATCGTAGGCCGTAATGGCATTCAGCGCGTTTCTTCCACCGGGGGCGCGGCCACTCCTGTGACCAAGCTCGACGAGGGGCGCAGGGATGCCAACCATCGCTGGCCCGTCTTTTTGCCCGACGGGCAGCATTTTCTCTACAACGTGCGTTCCACCGACCGCAGCCTGGCGCAGGGCGAGGAGCTTTATGTCGGTTCCCTCGACGGCAAGGTGAACAAGAAGCTCCTGCCCGTTAGTTTCAATGTACAGTACGCCTCCGGGCACATTCTCTTTGTTCGCGAGAGCACCCTGATGGCCCAGCCCTTCGACACCAAGCGGCTGGAATTCGCCGGAGACGCTTTTCCGATTGCGGAGCAGGTTTTGACGAATGGGGGCAACGGGTACGCGTCCATATCCACGTCCGAAAACGGCGTGCTGGCGTATCGCACTGGGGCGGGGCAAGTCGGTTCCAAGCTCCTGTGGTTTGACCGGCAGGGCAAGGAACTTGGCGTCCTCGGCGACCAGGCGATTTATTTCAACTTCAAGATTTCCTCCAGTGGACAGAAGGTGGCCGTGGACATCTCTGATCCCAAAATTGGCCCGCCCGATGTGTGGGTTTACGATGTTGTGCGCAAGCTGCGCACGCGCCTCACCTTCGACGCGCAGGCGGACATGCTGCCGGTGTGGTCACCCGACGGCACGCGTGTGGTGTTCCGCTCCAGCCGCAAAGGCCCGGACGACCTCTACATGAAGGACTCCAGCGGCGCGGGCAACGATGAACTCCTTTTCGAATCGCCGGAGAACAAGGTTCCCACCAGTTGGTCCGCCGATGGACGGTTCCTCCTGTTTAACAGCAACAACGCCCAAAAGCGGCAGGACATCTGGGTCCTGCCGATGACCGGCGATCGCAAACCGTATATTTTTTTGCAGACGGACTATCAGGAAATCGAAGCGCAGTTCTCGCCGGACGGGCGCTGGGTTGCCTACCGCTCCAACGAATCCGGCCGCGACGAAATCTACGTGAAGCCGTTTCCGGGGCCCGCCGGGCGCTGGCAGGTTTCCACCGACGGCGGCACGCGCCCGAAATGGCGGCGCGATGGGAAAGAGATTTTCTATCTGGCCAACGACGACAAGATTATGTCCGCGGAAATCCGCGTGAAGGGCACAGCCATCGAAGTGGGCGCCGTGAAGCCGCTCTTCCAGACGCGCGCCGCGCGCCAGGGTCTGGGAAGCGCTTTCGACGCCACCGCCGACGGCCAGCGCTTCCTCGTCAATACCGCCGTGGTCGAGCAGTCTGCCTCGCCCGTCACGTTGGTGGTGAACTGGCCGGCCGCTCTGAAAAAATAATCCCTCCCGCCGATCGTCCAGCCTCTTTCCCTGAATCCTAAATCCTGATTCCTTCCTGCCTATCTGCGTCTATCCGCGTCCATCTGCGGTTCCAAGATTTTCTCTGTGCCTCTGTGTCTCTGTGGCGTCATTTGCTTCTGTGCGCGCTAACCTCTTCGTCTGCTCCGACAATCCTCACCCCCTCCCCCGCAAACTTCAACTTCACCCCCGCTTGCTGCCGCAAGCTGAACGTCGTAAACTCCGTCGCCGACGTCGGGTAAAACGTCACCTCCGGCATCGCATCGAGCACGCGCAAGCCCATCAACCGTTCCGGCGCCCACACAAACTGCACCATCTGCGTGCCGCGCTCAAAATTCAGCCGCACATTGACGCCGATGCCCGGCCCGCTCCGCGCCGTGCCCAGAATTTCCAGGCCGCGAAATTCCCCGAACCGTCCGCGCCGTTGCTGCCACATTCCGCTTTCCCTTTCGCGGACGCGTTCCATCGGCAACGCTCCCCCAAACGCCGCGTGCATCAACGCGTACTCGCCCTTCGCCGACGCCTCCACCGCCTCCTTCGTTTTTTTCTCCATCTCAGCAAACCGCGCACTCCCCGCCGGCGCCAGCCCGTTCACCAGCGCAAACGCCGCGCCCGCCGCCGCAACTTTCAGCCGTCCATCTGCCGGGCGCACTTCGATTTTTTCGCCGCTCTCGAGCGCATATGTTCCCGCCACGCGCGCCAGTTCCGTCGCGCTCAGCGACACCACCGCCGGCGGCATGCGAAACACTTCGCCAAACAGCGCCTGCGCCAGCGGAGCGCTCACCTGCGTCGCCGGCTGCTCGTTGCTGTTCGAAAACACAAACAGCGTCGCGCCCTCATCCACAAACCGCAGAAAATCCGCAAAGAAAATTCCGTTCCCCCCGTTGTGCGTCACCAATTTTGTTTTCCGCGGCGTCGTCTGCACGCTCCACCCGTACGCGTAGTGCGCCAATCCCGCCGGCCCTTCCGCCACATAGCCCTTCTGATATTTTTCTTTTTCTTCTTTGGAAAGAATTTTGTCGCTCTCGAGCGCCACCGCCCAGCGGTACATGTCGCCAATCGTCGAGTGAATTCCGCCGTTCGCTTTCAAATACCAGCCCGGCCCGTCGTCTCTCCAATTTTTCTCGCGGATCGAGCCCCACTCGCTCCCGTCCTGATATCCCCGCGCCACGCACCCCGCCGCGTACTGCGGCAGCACGTAGCCCGTGTCCTTCATTCCCGCCGGCAGAAAAATCTGCTCCCGCAAAAATTTCTCGTACGGCTCCCCGCTCGCAATCTCGACAATCGCACCGAGCAGGCTGTACCCTTCGTTTGAATACTCGAACTGCTCGCCCGGCTTGTGCTCCAGCGGCGCCGCCAGCACCAGCTTCACCAAATCGTCGCGCGCAATCGGATCGTTGTCGCGCCCGCCGAAGTCTCCGCGAAATCCCGCCGTGTGCGTCAACAGGTGATGCAGAGTAATTCCCGCTTTGTCCGTGGGCACATTCGGAAAATATTTTGTGATGGAATCTTCCACGCGCAGCTTGCCCATCATCTCCAGTTTCAAAATCGCCGCCGCGGTGAACTGTTTGGTGATGGACCCAACCGAACTCACGGTATCCGGCGTAAACAGAATTTTCTTTTCGCGGTCCGCCCAGCCGTACCCTTTGCGCAAAATAATTTCGCCGTTCTTCGACGCAATCGCCGCGCCCGAAAATCCGAATTTCTCCAGCCGCGTCAGATATTCATCCAGCGTTTTCCCTGTCTCTCCCCGCACTACCACGGCTTGCGGTTCTGCGGCCACCACTTGCAGGAGCACAATCAGCGAAAGTATTCCCAACACCAGAATTCCCACTCGCAGCGTCACGCGCATTCGAGTCTCTCCCTCAGCAAACCGTGTTTTCCGCATCGCATCACAGGTACAAATCGCCCGCACACTCATCCCTCCGCATTAGACGCCGGCCCCACGCAGACGTGAGACCCGCTCGCCGCTTTTCCCGCCGCCGGCTTGCACGAAAAATCTCACAGAAATCATGCTGTTGTCACTTGCCGCGAACACAGTTCTGGGTATGCTGATTCGCTCCAGCCAAAATACCAACTGAGGGCTGACCCGTGAAAACTCCGAACATTCTGAAGTTGCACATCCACAGAGAATCCTCGACCAACTCATTTTGTCCGCGTTGTGGCCTTGTCGTGCCGCTTTATACGCGCTTCATTCCCAGTCCCACGCGTCCGGAAGAGCACTATCACGCCAAATGTTTGCTGTCGCTCGCCGAACAACTCGGCAGCCGCATCCAGTGGGTCGATTGCTGACCGCGCGGAGGCCGCCCTCCTCCGCGTGCACGTCGTGCGTTTGCATTTGCCCAACTCTTTCGTCGGCCCCCGCAGGCTTTCTTGTCGCGCAAATGCCTGCTTGACACTTGGCCCGTACCTGTCTATAATTTCGGTTTGCCTGTAAGCCACTCTGCTGGACAGGGAGGCCTGCTCTTTGACAATCGGATGAAATGTGCCAGAACCCGTTCGGTGAATTTGAGGTAACCGAGCGATTCAAAAGTTCGCCCTGAAAACTCTGGCCCTGCCGCGAGGCAGGGTTTTTGATTTTCAGTGCAACCAGCTTCAAACGAGAGTTTGATCCTGGCTCAGAGCGAACGCTGGCGGCGTGCTTAACACATGCAAGTCGAGTGCGTAGTCATCTGTAGCAATACAGGTGGCGGGCGCACGGCGCACGGGTGCGTAACACGTGGGCAACCTGCCCTCTGATGGGGAATAACCCGCCGAAAGGCGGGCTAATACCGCATAACATTCTTTGGCCCTCGGGCTGGAGAATCAAAGGCCGCAAGGCCGTCGGAGGAGGGGCCCGCGCCCGATTAGCTAGTTGGTGAGGTCATGGCTCACCAAGGCGATGATCGGTAGCCGGTCTGAGAGGACGACCGGCCACACTGGAACTGAGACACGGTCCAGACTCCTACGGGAGGCAGCAGTGGGGAATATTGCGCAATGGGCGAAAGCCTGACGCAGCGACGCCGCGTGGGGGATGAAGCTTCTCGGAGTGTAAACCCCTTTCGGCCCGGACGAAACATCCCGCAAGGGATCTGACGGTACGGGTATAAGAAGCCCCGGCTAACTACGTGCCAGCAGCCGCGGTAAGACGTAGGGGGCCAGCGTTGCTCGGAATAACTGGGCGTAAAGGGTTCGTAGGCGGTGTGACAAGTCGGGAGTGAAATCCTGAGGCTTAACTTCAGGACTGCTTCCGAAACTGTCATGCTGGAGTGCGGGAGAGGCGAGTGGAATTGCAGGTGTAGCGGTGAAATGCGTAGATATCTGCAGGAACACCAGTGGCGAAAGCGGCTCGCTGGACCGCAACTGACGCTGAGGAACGAAAGCTAGGGGAGCAAACAGGATTAGATACCCTGGTAGTCCTAGCCCTAAACGATCAGAACTTGGGGTGGGCCCCTTTCGGGGTTCGTCCCGGAGCTAACGCGTTAAGTTCTGCGCCTGGGGAGTACGGTCGCAAGGCTGAAACTCAAAGGAATTGACGGGGGCCCGCACAAGCGGTGGAACATGTGGTTCAATTCGACGCAACGCGAAGAACCTTACCTGGGCTTGAACCGCACCGGACAATCCGTGGAAACATGGACTTCTCGCAAGAGACCGGTGTAGAGGTGCTGCATGGCTGTCGTCAGCTCGTGCCGTGAGGTGTTGGGTTAAGTCCCGCAACGAGCGCAACCCTTACACGTAGTTGCTACCCGCAAGGGAGAACTCTACGTGGACTGCTCCGGATAACGGAGAGGAAGGTGGGGATGACGTCAAGTCAGCATGGCCTTTATGTCCAGGGCTACACACGTGTTACAATGCGCGTCACAGACCGTTGCAAACCCGCGAGGGGGAGCTAATCGGAAAAAAACGCGCTCAGTTCGGATTGCAGTCTGCAACTCGACTGCATGAAGCCGGAATCGCTAGTAATGGCGTATCAGATCGACGCCGTGAATACGTTCCCGGGCCTTGTACACACCGCCCGTCACATCACGAAAGTGGGCTGTACTAGAAGTCGCCGCGCCAACCGCAAGGAGGCAAGCGCCCAAGGTATGGCTCATGATTGGGGTGAAGTCGTAACAAGGTAGCCGTAGGAGAACCTGCGGCTGGATCACCTCCTTTCTAAAGAAACCGGCATCACTACCTGATGCGTACAGCAGGTTTAAGGTGACGCCAAGCTTCGTGCCGCAAGGCATGGGGCCGGCTGAGGCTCTCACGGGCCAAAGCCAAAACGCTCGCTTGCCCTGAGGAGTCCCGACTTGTCGGGACGACGAAGGGGCACTCAAATTTTCCTTCGGGTTCTGGCTCAGTTCATCCGATTCGTCAAAGCGCTTTCAGGCAAACGAAAAGCCCTGCGTTCATCGCAGGGCTTTTTTGTTTTGGCCTACCGGACTAAACCGGGGCCAATTTCAGATGCTAATCTTGGGCCTGCGACGAAATTTCAATCTGCGGACCTGTCCACGTTTCAGCGTCTGGCATAGGATCAAGTACAAGCGTTGCCTTGGCAATGAGCGCTCGAATACGCAAGCTAAGCATGACGTCGGGAGGTTCATTTGCGGGCACAACCATGCCATGCGAAATATGAGCATGGCCACAGAACTCTTCGCGTGAGTCGGTGACTTCTGAGCCGACACTTCGGACAGATTCAACGGTTACTGCGGCCAGTCCAACATAGGGGTTATTTGTGTCGCCACTCGCGATTCCCTTAGCTCTTGCCTTACATGAATCGGACTTCATGTACGTATGGCGCATGACTGAAACCTCATCTGTTCCTGCCATAGGACGAAAGACATTTTCTCTGAGCTTGCCCCTGCGCACATGGCATTCACGAAGAGCCCTTACAACGGTTTCCTCATTGGCCACCTCGACGGGGATATCGCACATTAGCGGTTAGGAGCAGTTATCGGATGGGAGGGCTTTGGATAAAGCAAGGCATCCACCAACAAGCCAACGGCATGGTTGACATCGCCGGCGTCTCCGTTGTCAAGGAATAACGATCCTTTGTGAGGTCCTACATAGAAGCTGTAACGAGTTCGGCCAATTTCTAGTTGCCCATAACCCCGATTTGTTTCCCATTCAAATGATACTGTCCCGTTGGGATTTTGCGTAATCTCTGGCGCGCAAGTCAGATTCTCAAGCGCACCAAGTGCTCCGAGAGCATTTTTCCTAGTTTCGTCGCCAATCGGCAACGCCCCATAGCCGTCCCAATTCGGCTGTGCAAACGCTCCCTTGATAGCATTACGGGCCGCTTCGAACTCCGCAAATGCGTAGCCCGCAAGCGTGACGCCTTTCGCTGGCATGAAATAAACGGTTGCGCAATCGATTGGAACCGCCACGCTGAAGAAGGTATTAGTAATATTCACTTACCATTTGCTCCTTGTGGTTGCATCAATTCATAAAGGGGTCGAGTCAAATCAAAGAACATTTTGTGAATTACAGTATGTGCCGATTCAAACGTTTTCATTATCGCATCTAATTTCGGAGCCGTCTCTGTTGACGAGGATGCCATAGTATCCAAAACTATACCAGATTTGTTGTTAAACACTCCATCGCCCGCATTTACGGTTAGGTCGCCAATCTCAATCGGCAAAACGATCTTCGTGAACAGGCTCTTAACTTCATTAGATGTAACAACTTGGGTAAGGGCAGCTGGGAGCATTGTCGACATGCCGAAAACCTCTGACATGAAGGAGGGAGTATTCCGCCCTTGGGTCATTTCCTCCCCGAAGAAGTCGATATAACGCAAACTAAGCTGAGTAAATGGCTGATTTGCATCAGCTTCCGTCCGTGATTCGAGTAGTTCTCCGATACCGGCATGGACGAATGGTGAAAAACCTGCCCACGAGTGGTACGGAGGAATTCCATGGACAGAAAAAATTCCGTAGCCCACTTGAAATATGACCGACCTTTTTTCTTCTGTTTCACTCCGGAAGCGGTAAACAGGTTGATGCAACACGAAAGGCATACCTGCCGGCGTCAATCGCTCTGAGCGATCAAAACCATGCTTGTAGAGCGCGCCACCAACGCGCATATAAAACTCTTCCTGTTTGGTACCCCCCAGGAAGATTTTAGGCAATGTTGCCTGTTGCGGAATATCTGGCCCAACGGCCGTGCTGCCTTGCGGGATCCAGCGCATCTCTGCAATCAGTTCAATCAACGGAGCTTTAGCGAAAGTGACACTCATAGCAGCACCCCAATCTATATCATAGGATTGCCTGACGTGCCAAGAATTGGCACCGCATCAGGCCGGTCAGCTTATGTCAGCAAACCTATTTTAACTAACGGGGCTCTTTCAGAATCATTGAAAACCTGGTCCTCTACTGGATTTAAGCCTCTTCACAGCTAAGCTGAGTGAATTGAATTTCTTGAGCTTTCGAGATTGTAGCTATTTGCATTTTCGGCTCTCCCTGCGACTAATGCCCTAGTGTTTACGGTGCCAAGCGAAAGCCCTCTGCCGCATTTCGCGTCTCGCGAAAGTGGCAGATTTGGGGAGAACGGAGCTTGCGGAGGCGCGATCTGAGTTGAGCAGGCTTTAGTGTTTTCTTTCTGGCCAGCCCGCGCAAGAAATCTTCCGCAGAGGATGAACCCTTTTCCCAGTTACAGGGGACGCAGCAAGCGACAACGTTTCGCGAGTGGTCGGAGCCGCCGCGGGAGACGGGCGTGACGTGGTCGAGCGTCCACTCGCCGGGGCGGAGAGGGCGCAAACAATAAAAGCATTGGCCGGAGTCGCGTTTGAGGATGCGGGCGCGGAAACGCGGGCTGCGGAAGTGGTCGGTACGCGGCCAGGCGCGGGGCTGGCCGGCGGAGTCGCGTTCGACTTCGCGGACGGCGAAGGTGAGTTCTTTGGACGCGGGAGAGTGCGCGAGCGCGGCGGTGACTTCGTCGGGCAAGAGAATTTCAAGCAGGCAGCCGCGGCCGCTGCGTTCGAGGAAGCGCACGACCTGTTTGCGGGCCAACATACGGAGATAGTGCCGCGAGGTGCTGGCGCACAGGCCAATGGCGCGGGCGAGGTCGTTGCGCGAGACGCGGACGGTGCGGCGTCCTTCGAGGCGCGAGTGGCGCAGCAGGTGGACGTAGAGTGCGCGCTCGTGCGTCGAGAGGCGCAGCGAAGGGAACAATACGTCTTCCATCTGGCGCCAGATGAGGGCGAGATTGAGTTTTGCGGACAAGAAAGGAATCCACAGATTCGCCGGCAAGTCACCGGCGGAAAAGAATTCGCAGATTACACAGATTAGGATAAAGGGCAAAAACGGCACCGCAGATTTCGCCAGCAAATCACCAGCGGAAAAAATCACAGATTTCGCAGATGAAAACAAAAAGGCCGGGCACGGGCCCGGCGGGATAACGGCCTTTCCTCTAGCTTATACTTCTATTATAGCATATTGCGGGGGGTTATTATTCGCTTCGCGGAAAGATTTTACAAAATTCCTGGAGGCGGCTAAGTGACGGGGAATCAAGGGGCTGCGGGGAATTGGCGGTTTGGAGAGGGCTGAAAAAGGGCCTCCAGGGGGCTTGACAAGAATTCGCGATTTTGGCGTTTTGGGGATTTTTCAGGGGGTCGGCGGGGAGGAAAGAAGTTAAACGTTGAACGTTGAAGGGTTGAACGGGAAAGCAAAAGGCGGGGAACCGCAGATGCACGCAGATAGACGCAGATAGGAAATGCGAAAGAACAAAGGCGCCACAGAGGCACCGAGACACAGAGAAAAGCGTTTGTGACCGCGAGCCCTTCGCTACTGCTCAGGGCAAGCAACAGTGGCTGGGCTACTTGTCGGGGGGGTGAGTTTTGTTGACGAAGGCGCGGATGGCGGCGGCATCGGCGTCGCTGAGGTGTTCGAACTGCACGCCCATGGCGCTGTTCGGGAGAACGTTGCGCACCACGCCGGTGGCGCGAAAAACCTGGTCGGTGTCGGGCAGGCCGAAGACGAGCTGCAAGCGTTCGCCGACCGCGGCAGGATGCGCGGTGTAAATCTGCATGCCGCCGGCGCTGATGTTGCGCACGACGGCCACAAACGAGCGCCCCTGCGCTTCCACTTCGACCTTGGCCACCAGATGCAGGCGCGGGTGCGCCCGCCGCTCGGCTCGCTCTGGAGTCATGCCGCACCTCGAAGAGCTATTCTAGCTGCACTGGAGCGGAAGGCAAGTAAATCGCGAATAGCAAGCGGCCTCATGGCTGTAAGCCCGCGCTGCGCCGCTCCCAAATGCAGAAGGACGCTCCGTCCGACTGCGCGGACTTCGCGTCGGCCTGCGGCAGCAAGGTAGGCGCGTCGCGCCGCCAATGTTTTGTCGCGGCTGAAGCCGCGACCCACAAAGCCGCGTCTCTTCGCTTGCGCGCTGAACAAGTAAGCCGCACTCTAAAAAAGGCGAAATGCTGCGCTGAAGCGCGGCGCTACAAGAGGCGCACAGGCTACAAGACTGTGCTGCCCGCGCATTTTAGTTCTTTAATTTGACACGGCAATTTGGCTACAATGCGCGCCTATGGGTGACAAACTCGAAATCCAGAAGCTCGACGGATCGCGCCCCGGACAGCGCGTGCTGCGCTTGATCGGCGCGCTCAGCCTGCAGACCGTGCCGGACTTCCTCAAGGTGGCGCGCGCGGAAACCGCGCCCGTGCTCATCGTCGAATTTTCCGGCGTGGTCATCGTGGACTCCGCCGGCGTCGGCGCGCTGCTGCAGACCATGGCCTCCATGAACAAGGCCAGCCGCAAGCTGGGGCTGGCGTCTCTCGGGCAGCGCACGCTGGCGGTGCTCGAAATTACCCGCGTCATTAACCTCTTCCAGGTGTTTCCTACACTCGCTGAAGCGGAAGAAAAACTTGGCTGAAGCCAGGAATCCGGAATCAGGATTTCGGATTCAGGGAACACCGAACTAGACGTCCGTTGCGTTCTCTTCATCTCTTCTCCTAAATCCTGAATCCTGTTTCCCAAATCCTGCTGAGACGAAACATTCGCGGGCGGGCCTGCGTATCAAAAGGCGAGGGAGAACTGCGATGCATGAACGCAATGATGCCTGGCGGAATCTGTTGCCCGGAGTCGTCTTGATTGTGTTGGGCGGATTGTTTCTGGCGGAGAAGTTTTCTTACCTCAATTTTTCGTGGTACTTCCGCACGTGGTGGCCGCTGCTGCTCATCGCGTTCGGCGCGCTGCAACTGGTCAGCCGGCCGCACCGGCCGGTCGGGGCGCTGGTGCTCATCACCATCGGCGTGATTTTTCAGGTGGACCGGCTGGACCTTTTCTATTGGTGGAACATGCACCAGATGTGGCCGCTGATTCTGATCGTCATCGGACTGGGGCTGATGATTTGCCGCTTCCAGCGCAGGCCCGCGGAGACGCCACCCGGCAGTGTCGGAATTAAGAGTTAAAGAGTTACAGAGGTACAGAGTTCCAGAAAATGTAGCGCCGCCCTTCAGGGCGGCATCTGTAAGAAAATTCAGTTTCCCGATTCTAGCCGGTGTACCAACAGCATGACCCCCATAAGCAAAACAAATTCGCCAAGGAGGGTGAGAAGGTCAATGCCGCCGCCATCTACGTAAACCCCTCCCACAAACAGAAGAATTCCCACCACGATGAGAACTGCCGGTTTGAGCAACGGGATCCTCGCCGCCCCTTGCGGCGCTGCCGCCCTCGGCTCCGGGCTCCGAAGCAAGCGCACCAATCGCCACCCTGCCACCGCGATCGCCATCACGAACCCGAGCGCCATCAGCCACACTGCCACGGGAAAATTTCGCGCCAGGTCCAGCAAGGACGGAGCTTCTGTAAGGAACCAGACCCCAACAAGGAAGAACATTGTGAGGCCAGTCGCGAACGCAGTCCCCGCCACGATTAAGGGCCAACCCTTCTTTTTCGGCGCCACCGGAAGTCACCTCATCGCGACGAAACCCAACTGGCGGGAAATTTTTCGCGCGGTTTCTTTGAGCGAATCCGCGAGCTTGGGCAGATTTTCGTGCGTGACCTGGCCGGTGGTGCCGGAGAGGCCGATGGCGGCGACGGCGTGCGCGAGGCTGTCGAACACCGGCGCACCGACGCAGCGCGCGCCGGGCGAATTTTCCTCGTCGTCCACGGAATAACCCTGCGCGCGAACTTTTTCCAGCTCCTTCAGCAGGCGCGTGCCGACGGTAATCGTTTTCGCCGTGCGCTTCGGCAAGCCGTGTTCGCGGATGATGCCGTCAATTTCCGCGGCGGGCAGCCAGGCCACCAGGGATTTGCCCACGCTGGTGGAGTGCACGTACATGCGGCGGCCGATCCACGTGTCCATTTTGATGAAGCCGGGCGCTTCCACTTTTTCGATGTACACGGCTTCGCCGGCGTCGAGAATCGCCAAGTGGCAGGTGAGGTGCGTGCGGTCCACGAGCTGCTGCAAAAACGGCAGCGCGACCTTGCGCAGGTCCATGCCGGTGTGCACGCCGCGGCCCAGCGCGAGAACTTTCAGGCCCAGGCGGTATTTGCCGGAGGCGGCGTCGCGCGCGAGATAGCCGCGGCGCTCCAGCGTGCGCAGGATGTAACTTGCCGAACTCTTGGGAATTTCCAGGCGGCGGGAAATTTCCGAGTTGGTCAGGCCGGCGGCGGATTGCGCGACGTTTTCCAGGATGCCCAAGGCGCGATCGACCGCCGCCGAGGGCGATTCCGCTATGCGAGTGGGCATGGGAGCCTCTGCAAACGAAACGTTAGAGAGTCAAAGACAAAACTAAGAGCGTTATGTGGTTGTGCGGCCATGTTTGAACCTTTCAACTTTCCAACCTGCCAACTTTTCGACCCTTCGCGGGTCAGCAGCGCCGCGAAAATTTCGGGTAAAGACCTGCGCCGAAAAGCAGCGGTTCACGGGCTTCCCAAGCATGGCGCGGTGCGGCAGGCTGGGAGCGTTGGTAGCCGACCTGCGCGCGGCATAGTACGGTGCGTATAGTACCGTATCCTGAATTTCTGTTCAACATACGGAACGGCCCATTGACCCCGCAGGGCGGGGTTGTTACGCTCAGGGACAGAACGACAGTTCAGTATTTTGAACCGCCGGAACGGGCCCTGATTTCGATCGCGCGCACGAACGCACCATCTGGAGCTGCCCCGATGACTGCCGCCGCGCCCGGCACGCGAATGAATGTGGCCTTGCCTACAGGGCTTGCCGCCCTGCTGCAGCGACTCTCTGCCTTCCCTGAAGCACTGCACACCAAACCACGCCAATGCTGGAACGGATTCAGGAATCAGGTTTCAGGATTTCGGGAATTTCCGATCTTTGATTGAAGGAGGACACGATGGCGAGCAACGGCACGAACGGCAAAGGCGCGAATGGCGCGAACGGGCACGCGAAGCACCTGGCGACAACGTGGGTGGACGAAGCGCGCTGGGCGGGCGTGGCGCGGCCGTACACCGCCGCGGACGTGCTGCGACTGCGCGGCTCGCTGTACATCGAGCACACGCTGGCGCGGCTGGGCGCGCAGCGGCTGTGGAGCCTGCTGCAAACCGAGCCGTACGTGCACGCGCTCGGCGCCGTGACCGGCAACCAGGCGGTGCAGCAAATCGCCGCGGGCTTGCAGGCGATTTACGCGTCCGGCTGGCAAGTGGCTGCGGACAACAACGACGCCGGTGAAATGTATCCGGACCAGTCGCTCTATCCCGCGGATAGCTGTCCGAACCTGGTGCGCAAAATCAACAAGGCCCTGCTGCGCGCCGACCAAATTCATCACGCGGAAGGAAAAAACGGAATCCACTGGTTCGCGCCCATCGTCGCCGACGCGGAAGCGGGCTTCGGCGGAAACTTGAACGCGTACGAATTGATGAAGGCGATGATCGAAGCGGGCGCCGCGGCGGTGCACTTCGAGGACCAGCTTTCGTCGGCGAAAAAGTGCGGGCACCTCGGCGGAAAAGTCGTGGTGCCCACGCGCGAGTTCATCGAGAAGCTGATTGCGGCGCGGCTGGCGGCGGACGTGATGGGCGTGCCCACGCTGCTCATCGCGCGCACCGACGCGGATAGCGCCAAGCTGCTGCTGAGTGACATTGACCCGCGCGACCGCGCGTTCATCACCTCGAGCGAGCGCACCGCGGAAGGATTTTTTGCGTACCGCGGCGGCATCGAGGCGGCCATCGCGCGTGGACTGGCCTATGCGCCGTACTGCGATTTGCTGTGGTGCGAAACGTCCACGCCGGACCTCGCCGAAGCGAAGCGCTTCGCGGACGCGATTCACGAAAAATTCCCCGGAAAAATGCTGGCGTACAACTGCTCGCCGTCGTTCAACTGGCGGAAGAAACTCGATTGCGAAACGATCGCGCGCTTCCAGCAGGAAATCGGGAAAATGGGCTACAAGTTTCAGTTTGTCACGCTGGCCGGCTTCCACACGCTGAACCTTTCCATGTTTGAGCTGGCGCACGCCTACCGCACGGAAGGCATGGCCGCGTACTGCCGCGTGCAGGAGACGGAATTTGCACTCGAAGAGCTGGCCGGCTACCGCGGCGTGAAGCACCAGAAATTTGTCGGCACGGGGTATTTTGATCAGGTGGCGCAGGTGATTGCCAGCGGCAACGCTTCGACGACTGCACTCGAGGGCTCGACGGAAGCCGCGCAGTTTACCGGCGCGCAGCCGCAGTGCCCCGGGATGCAGACGCAGCCGCAGATTGTGTGCAAGCCGCCGGTGGCGCCGCCGCGGGCGAAAAAGGCATAAAGGCGAAAAAGCGAAAATAGAAAAGAGGAAAACCACGGCCCATCCTTTCAGGATGGGCCGGATTGTTTGTGGCACAGGCTACAAGCCTGTGCTACGCGAGCAGGATGGGCCGCATTGTTTGTAGCGCCGCGCTTCAGCGCGGCAAGCCTTGCAAACCAAATGCCGGGCTAAAGCCCGGCGCTACAGGAGTTCGCATTTCGTTTTTTGAGATTCGGCGGGTACAATATCCTGCTGCCCGTTGCAGTCACTGAAGCTCAGAAAGGGAATCCCATGAAAGGCAAACCGGAAGTCATCGCCGTGCTGTCGGAAATGCTGAAGGAAGAGCTGGGCGCGATCAACCAGTACAGATCGGAA
>JAMCWK010000061.1:0-439 GCA_023481105.1 Acidobacteriota bacterium
GTTTCGATATCGTAGTAATCGAACGACGCTACTTTTTGTTCTTTTCCGTCTTCCATCAATTTGAAATTTTCCTGCTTCAGTCCCTTCACCGGCTTGCCGTCCCGCCCAATCACCTGCACATCAATCAGCACCAAGTCGGAGAACACGCGGATCACCCGTTCCCCGGGCTCCGGCCCCTTTTTCTGTTCCGGCGGAGGCGGCGGCACCACCACGCGCTGCGGCGTCTGCGCTGCGCCGACTGGCGCCAGCAGGGAAGCAATCACGAACATCGCGAGGATGCGCCGCATCAGAAGTTCACCCGAATTTGCAGATTCATCGTGCGCATCTGCCGCGCTCCGGACACGCGTCCGTAGTTCGACGAACCCAGCGCCGTCCCCACCCCGGTGAAGTTTGGCGTGTTGAACACGTTTTGCGCTTCCCAGCGGAACTCCAGCCGCCC
>JAMCWK010000061.1:560-5697 GCA_023481105.1 Acidobacteriota bacterium
CATGTTGAACTGCACCATGCCCGGCCCCTCGATGGTGTTGCGCCCGGCGTTGCCGAAGACTCCCGGCAGCGGCACCGCGAACGCCGTCGTGTCAAAAAAGTGCAATGGCGTGCGCTGGTCCGACGGCAGGTTCGGATTTCCCACCGCGTCCGGCCGCTCCGAAAAATTATTGCCGGTGCCGCTGTTGTTGGACGCCGCGCCCAGCAGCCGCGCCGTGTACGGCGTTCCCGTGGTCCACACCAGATTGCCGTTCATGGAAAAGTTGCCAAATACGCTGGCCGACCATCCCTTTTTCGCCCAGCGCCGTCGTTCGCCGAAGGGCAGCTCCCACACGAAGAACGAGCGGAACTGGTGCCGCATATCGAACGTGGAAAGCCCGCGCTCCGCGTCGAAGTTCGCGTCGTCCTGCACCACCACCTGCGCCCCGCCGCCGATGGAGCTGGCGTTGTCGAGGGATTTCCCGTACGTGTACGTGCCCATCACCATCACGCCCTTGTTCAGCCGCCTTTGCACGCGCACTTGCAGCGCGTGATAAATGGACGACGCGCCCGACGTGTCATAGGTAAACCCGGGCGCATTGGGAATCCGCCGCACCGCATCCGTGCACAGCGGGCAGGTGGGCAGCGCGCGGTTCGGCGATCGCAACAAATCCAGGTGCGTGCCCTTAGTGCCCGTGTACGTCAGTTCAATCGTGTACACCTGCGAAAACTGCGTCTCCAGCGACGCATTCCACATCTGCGCGTAGCCCACCTGGTAGAACGGGTCCACCGCAATCGTGTTGGGCACGTTCCCCGGCGTCACCGGCGGGAACCCGTTTTGCAGCGTCAGCAGATTCGTCGTTGTCGTCTGCCGCATCTGCGCAAACGCATGCGGCGGCTGGTTGGCCATGGACGCTGCAAGCTGGTTATAGACGGACAAATTGTGGAACATCCCGTAGCCCGCGCGGAAGCTCATGCCGCGCCCGCGGCCCATGTTCACCGGCACACGCCATGCAATCCCTAGCCGCGGTGAAAAATTGTTGTAATCGCCGTGCACCAACGCCCGCGGGTAGGTGCCGTGGTAGGGCGAATTCTGTCCCGGCAGCACCGTGGCCACCGCCGTGATCGAATCGTTGATGTCCAGGTTGGTGAGTTTGTTGAACAGCTCGATGGGCGGCGTTTGCAATTCATAGCGCAGCCCGAAGGTCAGCGTGAACCGCGGGTGCACGCGCCAGTCGTCCTGCGCGTACAGGCTGAAGCCCCAGCTTCGGAAATATGTGTTCGAGCTGCCGAAGCGCACGTTGGTGGATTGCGGCAGCCCCAGCAGGAAGTCCGCAAAGTCGTAGCCGGTTCCCTGCAGGGGGTTGCCCGCCGTGTCCAATTGGCTGGTCATCAGCCCCGTAAACGTAAACGACCCTCGCGCGACGGGATCGTTCTTAGTATTGATCTGCATCCGCCGGATTTCTCCCCCGCCGCGGATCGTATGCTTGGTGTGCATGTAGCTCACGGTGTCCATGAACCGCAGCGTCTGGTTGTGCCGGATCGCCGGCACCGGGTCGTTCAGATCGGTGAAGTTCGTGTAGTTGATTTGCGGCACGCCGTAGTTGATGGGTGCCGTCGAAATCCCCGTGATGCCCAGCGTCCCCGCGACGTCATTCACGAACGCGTACAGGTTCAGCGAGTCCACGCTGTTCCGGCTCCAGTTCAGCCGCGAATCGTGCAGCAGCCGCTGCGAGTACTGCTGTGTCAGCCCGATGCCCACGTTCTGGCCCAGCGACGACACCTTCCCGCGCAGCGCCGGATAATTCAAAATGCTCTGCGACCGCGACGAATTCAGCCCGTAGTTCACCTGCAAGTTGAACCGGTTGGAAATCGTGTGCAGCACGCGGATGTTGAAGCTGTCCGTGGACTGCGGCACGCGCCCCTGCAAATGGAAATTTTGCGCTGTGCCCGCCAGGTTGGGCAGCGGCACAAACGCGAGCAAGCCCACCGCCGCCGCGTCCAGCCGCCCCGTGGGGATCACGCTCCCGAACGCCGTGCGCGGACCGTTCAAGTTGGACATCGGGTCGTACAGTTGCAGCCCGCGCGCCGTAAAATCTCCGCCGCGCTCTTCCTGCGTCGGCACCGTCGCAAACGTGTCCACCGGGTTGCGGTTCCGCGAAAGCCGGTAGTTCGCGAAGAAAAATGTTTTTTCTCGCCCGTCGTAAATCTTCGAGATGCGCACCGGCCCGCCCAGGTTGATGCCAAACAATTCCTGGTAGCTTGCAATCTTCGCCGGGTTCGTGGCCGTCAGCGAATACGGCCGCGCGTTCCACACTGAATTGCTGTAGCGGTTGTTGAACCCGAACCGGAAGCGGTTTGCCGCCAGCCGCAGCATCCGCTGCATGCCCCACAGCGCATCCATTCCGCCTGGACCCACGACTTGAAGTTGTCCCGGACCGCCGCCTTGCTGGCCCTGCGCCTGTCGCTGTCCTTGCGCTTGTCGCTGTCCCTGCGCCTGACCGCCGCGTCCTTGCTGGCCCGGTTGTCCTCCGGGACGCATTCCTCCGGCTCCTCCCGGCGACCCACCCGGTCTAATCTGCATGATGAATGTCCCGCCGCCTCCCGGCATTCCGCCCTGCCCCGGCGCTCCTCCCGGAAATCCGCCACCATCCGCTCCCGGCATTCCCCCGAACGCGCCGAATCCGCCCGCCGCGGCCATCGCCGCCATCATCGCGGGGTCCATCCCGCCAAACATCATTTGAATATTGCCGCCCGCCCCTCCGCGGCCCACTGTTCCGCTGATGGACAGGGCGTCCGCCGACGCCGCATCTCCCAGCGGCCCGGCATCAACGTTTGCGCCCATGTCCGGCGTGACGCCATTCGTCATACCCGTGGGGTCCACTTGCTGGAAGCCGCCTTGTCCGAGCCGCTGCCGGATCGCGTCCGCAATAGCTTGCGGATTCGGCTGCTGTCCCGGCCGCTGCCCCGGAGCGGGCTGCCCCGCCGGCCGTTGCCCCGGCTGTCCTTGCGCGGTTTGCTGTGCGGGAGGTTTCGCTTCCGCTGGCTGCGGAGCCTTCGCTGTTTCCGGCTTAGCGCCGGGCGCCGCCGGCGTTTCAATTGCTTCCGGCTTTCTTTCGGGTGGCTTTTCCGCGGCCGGCGCACTCGCCATACCGATGCGCAGCGTGACGTCCGCTTCGTTGCTCGCTGCCTTGAATTCCCCCTCCACGCTCGCCGTTTCAAATCCCATCTGCTGCACTTCGACGCGATACTTTCCCGCTGCCATTCCCGGAAATTCGTACTTGCCGTTTTCGTCCGTCCAGCTCACCCAGCCCTGTCCGCTCGCCACGTGAATCAGCCGCACCGTCGCACCGGGCACCGGAATTTTCTCCGTTGTGCGCACCACGCCTGCAATGCGAACCTTCGCTGGCGCAGCTTCCTGCGCGCTCTGCGCCGCGGCGCCCGCGGCGCACACGCCCGCAAATAAAATAATAATGACGGTTGCAAACCGCTTCAGTTTCTTCACCGAATCCACCCTTCCGACCTGGAAGCGCGCTTCTGCCCCGTTTTGGCTGCCATGTTAGACGCATTCCGCCATGCGAGGTTTCACTGCATTCCGTCCGCCGTTTTCACTGCGCCGCTCGCTGTGATTTGCACGCCGCTGTGATATGTTCAGGCCGTTAGGACCGTGCCATGACGCTGTTGCCACCGAACGATGCTCCCTCTCTGCTCCGCGAACTCAGTGGCTTGGCCGCGGTACTCGCTGCCGGAGCGGGAGCGGTAGCCTGGAGCGCCATTGCCCCGCGCTCGCAGCTCTTTGGCGCCACCCTCCGCCGCACCGGCCGTTCTGATGCCGTCGCTCTCACCTTTGACGACGGCCCCAACCCCGCGCTGACTCCGCGCCTGCTTCGCCTTCTCGACGAGAACAAAATCCGCGCCACTTTTTTTCTGATTGGCCGCTACGTCCGCAATTGCCCGTCGCTCGTCCAGGAAATCGCCGCTGCCGGCCACACTATCGGCAATCACACCGACACCCATCCCAATCTGTTCTGGCTGTCGCCGTCGAAGATTGCCGCGGAGCTTGCTCGCTGCCAGGACGCTATCGTGCAAGCCTGCGGCCAGCAGCCGGTGTGGATGCGTCCGCCTTTCGGTTACCGCGGCCCGCAACTTTTTCCGGTGGTACGCCGCGCCGGTTTCCGCGGCGTGGTGATGTGGTCTCGCCTGGCGTGGGATTGGAAGCCGCAACCTGTCGAGAAACTGATCTTTCGCCTGCGCCGCGTCCGCGGCGGCGATATTGTCCTTCTTCACGATGGCGACCACCGCCACCAGCGCGGCAACCGCAATCTCACTCTCGCCGGCCTCGACTACTGGCTCCCCTTGTGGAAAGGTGCCGGCCTCCAATTCGTCACTCTCGACGACCTCGCCGCCCGTTCCGCACCTGCACCTGCCTTGCGAGAAGACTCTTCCCGCGCCCCTCTCACTAAGAGCAAAGCCAGTGGCAACTAGCTACCTCCGCGTACCGCCGCCATCCTTCAGCGGCTTTCGTAGGGGCGCTGCTTGCTGCGCCCCGTTTGCCTGAAGACTGACAACTGAAAACTGAAAACTGAAAACTGAAAACTTCCAACCTTCTCTGCTAAAATCATCCCGCCATGGACGAGCGCAATTTTTACGACGAACGCGAAGTCACCAAAACCATCACGTTGATGTGTCCGAGCTGCAAGCGCGAGAGCGAATACCCCATCCGCTGGAAGCAGCGCACCAAGAAATCCGTCCTTCCTCGCGGTGCTGGCGAGGAGGACAAAAAGCATTTCGCCGTCGCGCGTTCTTACATGGTTCGCGTGGACGATCTCGTTGCCTGCCGCAAATGCCGCAAGCGCATCGAAATCACCGGCCAGTCCGTCGTGCTTAGTGATGGTGCCGTCGTGCCACAGGGCGACGTCGACCCCGACACCTTCTTCAATCGCTGACGCTTTTTCCTTCTCGCCCCTAGCAGGTCGTTCGAGAATTGATCATGGCCGTCATTCCGAGTCCGCCGCGGCGGACGAGGAATCCCTCTTTCTTGGACTTTGCGACTCTGCCACTCTGAAACTCTTCCACCTTAGATTTCCGGATACATCTCAAAAAACGCCTCCAGCGACTGCCGCAGCGTGCGTTCAATTTCCTCTTTGCTGCCCTCGTAA
>JAMCWK010000046.1 GCA_023481105.1 Acidobacteriota bacterium
AGCAATGGGCAAGGCCGGCATGGTGCAGCCGGACTGGATTAAGCCGGGCGCGACGGTGATTGACGTGGGCACCAACAAACTTACCGACGCCGCTCTCGCCGGGAAACTTTATGCCAGCAATCCCAAGCGGCTGGAGAAATTCCGCGAGAAGGGATTCACGACGTGTGGTGACGTGCACCCGGACGCCGCGCAAGTGGCCGGCGCTATCACGCCGGTGCCGGGCGGCGTGGGCCCGCTGACGATTGCCATGCTGATGAGCAACACCGTGAAAGCGGCGCGGCTGCGACGGGGCGGGCGCGTGGCAGAACCGGCCGCGGCGAAGGGCTGATGCTGCGCGTCGGCCTCACCGGCGGAATCGGTTGCGGCAAGAGCACGGTCGCCACGATGATGCGCGAGCTCGGCTGCCACGTCATCGAAGCCGACCCGCTCGCGCACAAGCTGATCGAACCCGGCCAGCCTGCCTTTCAAGAAGTGGTTCGCGCTTTTGGCGCGGACATCCTCCATGCCGACGGGCGTGTGGACCGCGCCAAGCTCGGCGCCATCGTCTTTTCCGACATGGACAAACTCCTGCGGCTGAACGCCATCGTGCACCCGCGCGTGCTGAAGGAGCTGGAGCGTTTGTTCAGCGAGTTTGCGCTGGCAAATTCGAAAGGGGTGGCCGTAGTAGAAGCGGCGCTGCTGGTGGAGGCGGGCTACGTAAAGCATCTCGACCGCCTGGTGGTGGCGTGGTGCCGGCCGGAACAACAAATGGAGCGGTTGCTGAAGCGCGGAATGAGCCGCGAGCAAATCGAGCAGCGCCTCGCGGCGCAGATGCCGCTCGAAGAAAAGCGCCGGGGCGCCGATGACGTGGTGGATTGCTCAGTATCGCTGGAGGAAACGCGCGGGCAGGTGGAGCGGCTGGTCACACAGTTAAAGCAACTCGCTGCCGCGTAGCATCCATCCCTTACTTCGTTTATGCTGTGAAATGAAGGCGCTCTCCAACTGGCGCGCTTTGAAGTTTCGCCGGCCCTGGTCACGGAGGAATGCTCCTATGAACACGCCACTCCATCCTGCTCGCCGCATCTTCCGATTCGTCGGCTTGGGGCTGATTATCGGACTGGCCATCTTCTGGGCTGGAGCGCAATGGGGTACGCGCGGGCCGTCGAGTGTCGGCGCCGATCTCGAAACGCAGAAGCCCGGAGAACTCACTGCGGACGAAGCGCTAAACGTGCGCATTTACAAGCAGACTTCTCCGGCCGTGGCCAACATTGTGACGCGCGCGGTGGAGTACGACTTCTTCCTGAACCCGGTGCCGGTGGAAGGCGCGGGCTCCGGATTTGTGATTGATGCGCGCGGTTACATCCTGACGAATTTTCACGTGGTGCAGCAGGCGCAGACCATTGAGGTGACCCTCGGCGATAAGAGCCGCTATCAGGCAAAGTTCGTGGGCGGCGACGCGCGCAACGATGTCGCGTTGCTCAAAGTGGAGCCGCGCAGCAAACTGGCGGCGCTGCCACTGGGCGATTCCAAAGCGCTGCAGGTGGGCCAGCGCGTGCTAGCCATCGGCAACCCCTTCGGCTTTCAGAGCACGTTGACCACCGGAATCATCAGCGCGCTCGGGCGCACGGTGCAGACCGGCGAACAGACGTTTATTGACGAGGCCATCCAGACCGACGCGGCCATCAACCGCGGGAATTCCGGCGGGCCGCTGCTGAACTCGCACGGCGAAGTGATCGGCATTAACTCTGCAATTTTTTCACCGACGGGCACGACGGCGGGCATCGGCTTCGCCATTCCCATCAACACCGCGAAACAGATTGCGCAAGACTTGATCAACGAGGGCCGCGTGCGGCGCGCGTACATCGGCATCGAAGGCGCGGAGGTGTGGCCCGAACTGGCGCAGGCGCTCAGCCTGCCGGTGAAGGAAGGTTTCCTGGTGGAGCGGGCGCTGCCCAACGGCCCGGCGGCGCGCGCCGGCATCCGCGGCGGCGACCGCCGCATCATCGCCGGCATGCGCTATATGATGATTGGCGGCGACATCCTGGTGGCCATCAACGGCCAGAAAATTTCCAGTCAGATGGACTTGAACCTGGCACTGAACCGCAAGCAGCCGGGAGAGTCCATCAGCGTGACACTCTACCGTGGCAGCGAAAAGATGGACGTGAAAGTGGCGCTGGCTGAGCGCTAGACAGGGATTTCTTGCGGAACGCCGCGGCTCAGGCAACACTCGTGCGGAAAGGACAGGGCCATGATCAAAGCAAAGCGGATCCTGGTGGGACTCAAGACGCTGGAACACGCCGTGAGCTTGACGGACCTGGCGTGCCGCGCGGGCGCGCACAATGGCTCAATCCTCCTGGTCCACGTGGTTGAAATCCCCGACGTGACGCCGCTGGACGTCGGGTTGCCCGGCCTGGAGGTCATGGCGCAGAAAATCCTGCGCACGGCAGAGCGCGTGGCCAAGCGCAGCCGGATGAAAGTCGAAAAGCAGGTGCTGCGCGCGCACTGGGCGGGAACGGCGCTGGTGGAAACCATGAAAGATGAAAAAATTGATCTGGCCGTGCTCGGCTACCACCACGGACGCAGCTTCGGCGAATTCCTGCTGGGCACGACGGCACAGTATGTTGCGCGACACGCGCCGTGCCACGTGCTGCTCAGCATTCCCAAGCGGCCTCGATAATCTCGCGTGACATCTCAGGCGTTCCACTCGCGACGGAGGCGGTCGCGCACATCCGGCGGCGTGCGGAACCACGCTTCGGCGACATCGCGCACGCGCTCCAGCGAAGCCTGCATCTCCTCGTGCTTGCGGCGCACCATTTCCTGGTCGGCATCGCCGGGGCCGTGAATGGGCGGTGCAATGGCCACGACAGCGCGCGAAAATGGCGCAGGCAATTGCATCAAGTCCCAGGATTTTTCGAAGGTGTGGGCATTCTCGAGACCGATGTGGAATACCACGATGGGTTGGCCGGTGCGCCGTGCGAGCATCACCGGGCCGGGCTTGGCGACGTAGCGCGGGCCGCGTGGGCCGTCAATGGTGAACGCGGTGGCGCAGCCTTCGTCCATCCGCCGCGCCATCACCGCCAGGCCCTTCAGCCCGCCGCGCGAAGAACTGCCCTGCGCGGTTCCGTAGCCGAGGCCCTCGATGACACGGCGGGTCCACTGCCCGTCAAAATTGGTTGTATTGAGCACGACGATACCGCGGTGGCGCCAATACCACGTTGCGGAAATGATGGAGCGGTGCCAAAACGTGAAAATAGCACGGCCGCCGGCAGCGTGAATGCGCTCCACGTGCTGCTGCCCGAGCGCTTCGAACCGCAGCGTGGGGCCGAGCGCGCGAAGCACCGCGGTGGCCGCCGCGGCAATCACCGGAATCTGCATCCGGCGCCAGCGCGAGAGCTCGGGCAAGCGCGTGTCGTAATGCACGTTGACGGCTTCGGGCTCGTGTTCCTTCGGCGAGGCGGCCGGAGCGATGTTGGCGGGTTCCGTCACAGGCGTATAGTATAGGCGAATCGCGGACGAATCTTCGATGGGCGTGCCAGGCCAATCCGAATTTGCGAATTGTGTCGCGCAGAAGGCTGCGCGAACGATGGGGCTGTGCATACTCCTATTTCTGGCAATTTCTTCACTCCCTGCGCAATCCGTTCCGGAAACGGTGGGGCGCATCGAAGGCGACGACGTGTCCATCAAGGGCCAGGTGAGCCTGCGGCGCGAAGAAGGAAAGAGTGCGGCGGAGCTGGTGAGCGGCGCGGACGTGACGGTGCGCACAGGCCTCGCGCGCATCACGCTGGCCGGCGGCGGCGAAGTGGACATCTGCGGGCCAGCGCAATTCACGGTGCTCAAGTCGGGCGGCAGTGTAACTCTGGCGCTGAATCAGGGGCGCGTGCATGTGCGCATTGGCAGCACGCCGGAGATGACCATATATACGGCACTGGTCGTGGCGTCGCTGATTAGCGTGGGCGAGAGGCCGCGGGACACCACGATCGGCGTCGAAGCGGACGGATCGCTGCGCGTTGTGGCGGCGCATGGAGCGGTGCGGCTGGAACAGCAACTCACCGGACAAAGCCTGATCGTTCCCCAATCGAGTGAAGTGTTGTTGCCCGGCGGGCAGATGGCAGCCTTGCGCGAGGCGCGCGGCGAGTGCCGCTGCGAGCCGGTGTTTGCGCGCGCGGCTCCGGCCGCGCCAACGCCGGTGCAGGTCGGCGTCGTGGCTTCGAACTCGGGCGACACTGCGAAGCCAGAGGCCGCAAAAAAAGATCCGCCGAAGCCGGCCACGGAAGAGCCGAAATGGACGGTGGTAATGCCGCCGCTGACGTTCGACGCGACGAAGCCGCCGCCGGCGCTCGAGCCGCGCCCGGAAACCATCCTGCTGGTGCGCGAAGTGCGCGTGCAGCCGGTGCTGGTCGTCAGCGGCCGCGTGGAAAAGCCTGTGAAAATCAAGGCCGCCGAGAAAGAAGAAGCAACGGCAAGAGTGGCGGCGTCTGCAGAGAAGAAGGCAGGCAGAGGATTTGGAAGCAAGCTGCGGAATTTCTTCCGGCGATTGTTCGGGATGAAGCCAAAAAACTGAGAGCACCACACCTAAAAACGGCGTGGGAGGGATAGCGGCTGCTGCGGTGGCTGTTCCGCGGGCAAACGCGTGCGGTAATACTCCACTTTTTTGCGCGCTTCGGGAAAGCCGGGATTCAACGTGAGCGCGCGCTCAAATTCCAGCTGCGCCGATTTCCAAAGTTGTTTCCGCTCGTAATTCACTCCCAGGTTGTAGTGCACGATGGACGCGTGTGACCCGTTCGGCTGAAGGCGCAGCACGGCAAGCAGGTGCTCGATGGCCTCGTCCACGGCGCTCGTTTCGGAGAGCGCCGAAGCGAGGTTGATGTGCGCCTCAATGTACTCCGGGTTGGCGGCAAGAGCCTTGCGGTAAGACGCAATCGCGTCCCCGGGCTGCACCTTGGCCCACTGCGCGAGGCCCAGCGCGGTCCAAGCTTCCGCGAAATCTGATTTTAACGCCAGACTCTGTTGGTAGCACTCGATGGCGCGGTCCCATTCCTGGCGTTTGGCGTAGACCAAGCCGAGATTCATCCACGCGCTGTAGTAATCAGGCTTTAATTCGATGGCGCGGCGCAGGTTGACGATGGCTTCGTCGAACTGGCCCTTGGCAGCGAGTGAGTTGCCAAGATTGTTGTATGTCAGTGCCCGCTCCGGATTCAGCGCCAATGCGCGGTGATAGAGCTGGATGGACTCGTCCACGTGGCCGTGCATGAAATGGATGTAGCCGAGATTGGCGAGGGTGGTGCCGGAGTCCGGCGATTGCTGCGCAGTCTTGGTGAAAAGCGTCAAGTCGTCCTTCCAATCGGGATTGCGGCGAACGATTTGCGCGGAGTACAAAAGGAACAGAACGACGAGTGCCGCAAACAGCGCGTTGCGTGCCGCGGGGCTTTTAGCGCGCTGGCGCAGCCGCAGCCAACCCCACGCTCCGGCAATGCAGAACCCGAACGAAGGAATGTAAAGGTAGCGCTCGGTGAAGACGTTTTCGCCGACGTTGGAGATGCTGAGTGCAGGAAGCATCACCAGAATGAACCACGCAATGCAAAAGGAGAGCAGCGGCTGGCGGCTCCGCAGCCAAAACATTGCCGTCACGAGCGCGGCAATCAGCAGAAACGAGACCAAAGTCTGCCAGCCGAACTCGCGGACCGGGTGATACACGTAGTAGTAGTTCAG
>JAMCWK010000103.1 GCA_023481105.1 Acidobacteriota bacterium
CAGGCTGTAATTCTTCGGCTCCGACAAGCGCGAAATCGGCAACTCGATTTCCGGAAAATAATGCGCGTCGAATTCTGTAAACTGATCCTGCTCCAGCACAATATAAATCAAAATCATGCCGCGGAATCCCAGGCTGGACGTCGCTTCCAGCACTTCTGCCGGCGGCGCCGGCTGCATCCCGCGCACAAACGGGCTGATCGGCAGCGTCGTCCACACCCAGTCCGGACGGATCACCTGCTCTGCGCCGCCCCTCGTGTACCGAACCCCCGCCACGCGCCGCCCTTCCAGCTCAATCGCCGTCACCCGCGCACCCAGCAGAAATTCCGCGCCGGCTTGCGTCGCCGCGCCGTGCAACACCTCGGAAATCTGTCCGTAGCCTCTCCGCGGATAAAAAAACCTTCCCGAGCCGGGCTTCTTCAGCCCGGGCACCGCATTCAGAATCTTCTTGAAAATCTTTCCAATGGAATTTCCCGACACGCGTCGCTGCGCCTGCGTCGCCGACAATTCTTCCGGTCGCAGCCCCCACAATTTCACCGCGTACGGAAAATAAAATTCGCGGCAAATCGTCGGCCCCAGTCCGCGCTGCAGCACCGTGGCAAACGATTCCTCCGCAGGCTTCTCTTTTGGCAGCGCCTTGCGCAATATGTCCGCCGCCACTCCCAACGCAAAACTTTTCGGTGCGTGCAGCGCCAGGTCCACCGGCTTCAGCGGAAAATGCAGCCAGCGCCCGCCGAGCCGTATGCGCCCGTGCCGCGGACGGTCCAGCAAATCCTCGCCCAGTAGCGCGCGCAGATCGCGCAGGATCAGCGGATCGCTCGCCGGATGCAGGCGGTGGCTGCCGTAGTCCGCGCGAAAACCTTCCCAGTCGAAGCTGCCGGCGTTTCCCCCGACGAACGGCGCCTGCTCCAGCACGGTCACGCGTGCCACGCCCTGTCGTGCCAGTTGATACGCTGCGCCCAATCCCGCGGGCCCCGCGCCCAGCACCACCACGTGCGCGCGCTTCTCCGCCGGCACGCTCACGCGCGCGTCCGCCGCGCGTCGCAGCACCTTCTCCAGCGTCGCCTCTCCGACGTCTCCGTGTTGTTTGCTTTGGTTCACGGTTCTATCTGCGTTTATCTGCGTTCATCTGCGGTTCCAATATGTTTTGCCTCTGCCCGGCTGCTAGCGAAATTCCTCCCGCCAGCAGCCCGCCCGCCACGACAATCGTCTCCCACATTAATCCCACCGCCACCGCCGTGGCGAACGCCACTCCAAACGGTTTCAGCAGCGCTCCCAGCGCTGCCTCGCGCACGCCGATTCCGCCCAGCGTTGCTGGCGTCAGCGCCGAAAGTTTCGCCAGCGGAAACGCGAAAATCCACACGCGGTATTCCAGATGCAACCCGCACGCTGCCGCTAGCACCGCCATCATCGTCAGAAAGGTCATCTGCGACGCCAACCCCAGCCCCACCGCCAGCAGCACGTAGCGCGGTTGTTTCCCCATCGAGCGCCCCGCCCGCCGCAGCTTCACCAATTTTCGCCGCACTGCAAACGGCACGCCACGCCGCGCCAGCAGCCACAGCGCAGCCATCGCGCCTGCGCCCACCAGCGCCAACATCAGCAGCACAAACCAGAAAATTCTCCGGCTTCTTTCCTCCAACGCGCCGGGTACCAGCAACATGCCTGCACCAGCCACAACCGCCATCACCGCCACATCCAGAAGCCGGTCCAGAAAACTGCCCAGCAGCACGCCCGCGCGGCTCTGCGCAAATTTCAATCCCAAGCCTGCGCGGATCACATCTCCGCCCACCAGCGACGGCAGAAATAAATTTCCGAACAGTCCCGCGAAATAGCACCGCGCTGCCTGCGTCCAATTCAGTTCCGCCCCGGCCAGATTCACCATCAGCCGCCACTTCGTCACGGAAATCATGTGCGCGCACAGGTATCCGCCTAGCACCAGCAGCCACTGTCCCGGCGACACCTGGCGCATCCGCTCCCATAACTGTTCCAGCGGCAGAAAGCGAAACAGCAGGAACAAGATGATCGCGCTGCCTCCCGCGCGCAGCGCGAATCCTCTCCACGGATGTGCTCGGGGTTTTGTGTTCGTCATTCCACTCGTTGTGGCTTCCGTCTTCCTGCGAAGGTCTTCGTTTTTCGTTTTTCGTCTTTCGTCTTTACCCGCGTTAATCTGCGTTCATCTGCGGTTCCAATGGTTCACTTCTGCCGCATGGACATCCCGATCTTCGACATCTGGTCTCCCAGCAATCCAATTCCCCACAGCAAAAACGCGCTCAGCACGCCGAGGATTGCGCTCTCCGACACGTTTTCCCTGTAAATGTCGTAGCCTAGCTTGCCCACGCCATAGATGAAAAAGAACAATCCCAGCGGCAGAAAAATCCGCAACGGGTTGAAGTACATCACCGTGCGCAATATCAGCAGCAGAAATTGATACGCGTGTCCCGCCCGGATTTTCGAGCTGCCCACGCGTTTCGCATAACTGATGGGCACATACTTCACCCGGTAGTCGTTGCACAGCAGCGCCAGGGTAATCGTCGTCGTAAACGAAAATCCGCTCGGCAGCAGGTGCTCGAACTTTTCCACCAGCGGCCGCTTCAGCAGCCGCAGCCCCGAGTTCATGTCCGGGATGTCCTGTTCCGCCAGGTAACTCGCCAGCCGCGCCAGGAACCATTTGGCCGGGCGCCGCACCAACGGGATGTTCACGTCGTCGCCCACGCGCGCGCCCACCACCATGTCGTACTCGTCGCCGTGCTCCAGTAGCGCCGGGATGGACTCCGCCGGATACGTGCCATCTGCATCGATAATGACGATCCAATCGTTTTGCGCCACAGCGATGCCCGCTTTCAGCGACGCACCGTAGCCGCGGTTGCGTCCCTGCTGCACCAGCCGCACGTCGTGCTTCCGCGCTTCCGCCGCGGTGCCGTCCGTCGAGCCGTCGTCCACCACAATAATTTCAAACGCGCGCCCGCACCCTTCCATCACCTTTCGCAGCCGCTCGATTTGCGGACCGATGCCTTTTTCTTCGTTATACGCGGGCATCACCACGCTGACGCCGGCCGCCTGCCCGCCGCCCGCGCGCTTCTGTTCTTCCCGCGTCATTGTGTTCGTCTCCGTCATGGCTCAGCCCTGCACACGTACACCTCTCCTCCGCCCATCGTGCCACGAAATATCTTTACTGTGGTGCACTCGCTTTGCAGGATGTTCCATAGTTCGGGGTAGCGCGACTGCACATAAATCGGGATCGTGTACAGCACCCACGTGGCGTGTCCCGGCCCGCGCAGCGCCGCAAGTTGCGCCACATTTTCCACCTGCGGCCAGTCCCGCCTGTAGTAATCCCGGTACGGAATCACCGTCAACCCCACCAGCGCCACCGCATCACCGGGTTTTTTCTCCGCGTCCACATACTGCATCGCGCCCAGATAATCCTGCTTCGGATACAGATACGCCGCGCGCAGTTGGTAGCACGACGCAACGATCATCAGCGCCACCACCGCCGTGCTCCACTTCAGCGACGTTGCCGCATCCCGTTTCGTCACTCGCCCCGCCAACCCGCACCATTCCGTCGCCCCGCGCACAATCAGCATCAGCCCGAACCCAATCGCAAAAAAGAAGAACCGCGGCCACAAATTCCGCGAGAGCGCCAGCATCGCCGCCGCCGTCACCACTCCCGGGAACACCATCAGCCCCACCGCGTACGGGCTTTGCCGGAAAAAGCTCCACAGTCCCGCCAGCACGATCAGTCCGCCCACCGCCATCGCCGCAATTCCAATCGCGGCCGATCCCGCTCCCAATCCGCGGGCCGTTTCCAGCAGCAGCCACAGAGGGCTTTTCCATTCCGACTTCACGCCTTCGCCGAGCGGTGTTGCCTTCGCTTCCGCGCCGACCGTGCGCTGAATCATGTCGCCCATCACCGGCGCATACAGCGCCGCGGTGATGACTCCCGCCAAAACAAATCCGAGCAGCGGCATCCACGCATTCTGTGGCCAGCATCCCAACTCTCGCTTGCGCGCCGCCAGCAGCCACAAGTAAACCAGTCCATGCCCCACGGCGATGAAGCCCATCGTCAGGTGCACGTACATCCCCAGCGCCAGCGCCACCGCATACCACACCCACATTGCGCGTCCCTGACCCCGCGCTTCTGTAGGGGCGGCCTTAAGGCCCGCCCCTTCTCCCTGCGCACCTCGTATAAAGAAATACGTCGCCACCAACGTAAAAAACGCCAGCCCGGTGTACCCGCGCGCATTCTGCGAAAACCAAACGTGGTGGTAGCTCACCGTCAGCAGCGCGCACCCCAGCAGCGCCTCGCGCCGCGTGGTCAGCAGCCGCGCGCAAAAATACAGTGCCGGCACCGACAGCATGCCGAACACCGCCGCCGGCAGCCGCAGCGTCCACGCCGCATCGCCAAACGTCACTACCGCCACCCGCGCCAGCACCGAGTACAGCATGTGTTGGTTCTGCGACGTGTACGTGGTCAGGATCTGCGCCATCGGCGTGCGCACAAAATCCAGCAGCGTGGTAATTTCGTCGAACCACAACTGCTGATTCAGCGCGATCCCCCGCAGCACTGCCGCCAGCGCCATCAACAGCCCGAGCCACGCCCACGGCGTCGGCTCTGTCTTCGCCACTTCCGGCTCCGGCCACAGCGCTTTCGTCTCCGCGCCGTTTCCCGCTCCGATTCTTTGCTCCACTTCACTCATCAATCAGGCCTTCTGCTTTTCCTGTTATGGAGTGCGGCCCGCCGCGGCGGGCTGCCCTTTGGGTCGGGGCGTTAGCCCCGACCAAAAAAGAACATCGGCGCAGAACGCCAACCTCTCTGCCGAAGGCGTCTTTTCTTCCCCGCGGCGCAGTCTTCTGCGCCGCGTCGCCTTTTGGCACCTCACGCTGCAGCGCAACCACCAAACACACTTCACCGCGGCCCTGCGGATTCGCACGCATGCTTCCACAGTGTAACCCAACTTCCCGGCTCACCGTACGCCGCTAACTAATTGTTTCGTAAGTAGATAGGCTCCCTGCAGGCCATCTTGATGGATTCCCTGATGTGCAACCGCTTGCCGCTCCTTGTGCAATATTATGCACCTTCCGGAGGCCGCTCCGCCTATCGCCTTTCAACCACCCACTAACGCCTGTATTTTCCCCGCCAGCTCAAAATCATTCGCCGTCAATCCACCCGCGCTGTGCGTCACCAGGTTGATGCTCACGCGGTTCCATGAATTCGACCAATCCGGGTGATGGTTCATGGCCTCCGCTGCCAGCGCCACCCGCGACATGAACCCAAACGCCTCGCCAAAATCCTTGAACACGAATTCGCGGTGCAGCACGCCGTTCTGGATTCGCCATCCGGGCAACTTCCCCATCGCTTCGGCGATCTGCTCTTCATTCAACTTTTCTCGGCTCATGGCTGTTCCCGCCCTTCTCCGCGCGCAACGCCGCGCAAGTGCTCATCAGTCCTCGCTTCTTCCCGATGCCTCATTATTGCGCGCGCCATCTCCCCGCGCAACCCGCCTCGCATGTCGCAATCTTTGTTTTTCCTTTCCTCCTTCCCCATTCCTCCTTCGCCTTTATCCTGTTTTCCATTTTCTCTTTTCTATTTTCGTGTCTTATCTGCGTTTATCCGCGTTCATCTGCGGTTCCAACCGTTTTTCGTTTTTCGCTTTTCGTTTTTCGCTTTTCGTGCCATATTCTTCTGCTG
>JAMCWK010000039.1 GCA_023481105.1 Acidobacteriota bacterium
CGGCGCGGGCGCGCGTTTCGTCACTTTTCTTACGGGCGCTGGCTTCGGCGCCGGTGCCGGATCCGGCTCGGCAGCCGCCGGTGCCGGAGCCGCCTGCGCCATCTGCACTGTCATCTGGTCGTTCACCTTCGTGACGCCTTTGGTTTCCGCCGCCAGCTTGAATGCGGCATACCGCGCGGCCTCGCTGGGCACTTCCCCGGCCAGTGTCACTTCGCCATTTTTCGCCGTTACTTGCACGTTGGCGCTTTTCAATTGCGCGTCGCTGAACATCCGCGCCTTGATGTCGGAGGCGATGGCCTCGTCGGAGGGGCCCGTCGAGCAGCCCGCCGCGGCCAGCATGGTTGCCACTACCACACACAAGAGAAAAACCTTCCGCATAACTCCTCCTTGGGAGTCGAATTCCGCGCGGGGCCTTTGGGTTGCGCACAGGCGTTTCTTCGACACGCTAGGTTCGATGCGGGGAGGGGGCGGAGGGTCGCCCCCATGATCCGAAAAGAAAAGGGGGCAGGGCGCGAGGCCCTGCCCCGGATTGGGGTTAACCGTCGGTTACCAGTTAAAGCGAACACCGAACTGGAGGGCGCGCGGGATGCCGCTCGAGAATGACCCGGAGCCAGAGCCCACGCGGTTCGGACGGTTCGCTTGGGTTGTCCCGTTCGGGTCGCCCGCGTTGCCGTTCAGTGTCGAGCCTAGGGCGGTGAAGTTGGAGATGTTGAACAGGTTGAAGACCTCGGCCATCGGCTCCACCGAGAACCGCTCCGTGATCCTGAACTTCCTTGAGACCCGGAGATCGGTGGTGAAGAAGGAGTCGTTGTTGACTAGGCCAGACACTGCCGCTGGCACGGGCTGGATCACTGCGCCCAGCGAAGTGAGCTGCGCTGACGTGAACAGCCCCGCGTTGACCAGGGCCGTCGCCGCCGGGCTTAGCGTCCCCGCCACTGTCGAGTTGAACTTCGTGATCAGCCCCGGCAGATCACTGGCGGAAACGGAACGGCTGAACGAGCCACGGTTTGTGCCGGTGATTGGGTCCTGGGTCACGCCGTCGCCATCCAAGTCAGAGAAAAAGATCTCGTCCGCCCCGCCCGAGGCCTGCGGCAGGAAGAGTGAAGAGGGCAGGCTTGATTTCATCGCCGTCGAGCTGGCGATCTTGATTCCCAGCGGCAGTTCGGCTTGAAAGGACAGCCCAAATTGGTGCAGCCGGTCCAACCCCGCCGGGCCGAAAAACTTTGTCGGCTTGTCATTGAATCCGGCATTGGAAAGGAAGTCCTGGTCCGCGCCGGTGGATTCAAACCGCGAGATTGAATAAGTGATGTTGGTGCTGACGTTCTTGAACCAAGACCAGCTCCCCACGCGCCCAGACAGCTTTATGTTCAGGCCGTGGTAGAGCGAGAGGCCAGCGGGCTCAATGATGCCCATGTCCCGGAAGTTGCGGTTCATGCCGCTGAAGGCGTTACCGTCCACGCCGCTTCCACCTCCCAGCCCGTTGTTGGCATAGTCGCTGATGGTGCCGCCAGCTGTGATGACGCAGTCCACATCCGTCGCAAGCGTTCCAGTGGCGCAGCCGAAGGCTGCGGCGGTCGCATTCATCGCTGCCGTTGCCGTGGGCACGTGCAGCGTGTCAGCGGCGCCGAGGCGGTTGCGGTCGCGAATCAGGTTGAAGTGAACGCCGCGGTTCCGCACGTAGTCGGCGCTCAACACCAGGCCCGGCTTAACTTCGTACTGCAACCCGATGTTCATCTGGATGCCGTACGGCGTTTTGTAGTGCGGGTCCAGCAGGCTGCCGCCCGAGGAGACGGTCTGGTTGAACAGCGGTGGCACACCCGGCGGGGGCCAGTTCGCAGCCAATGCAGCGCTGGCCGTCTGTAGCGTTGCTTGTCCGGCCACCACGTCGGTGATCACCGAGCCCAGCGCCTGGTTGAAGCAGCTCCCCGTCCCACCGAAGCAGTCTGTGCTGAAGTTGAACAGTGTGGCGCCGGTTGCCGGGTGGAGCAGCAGCGGGTTGCCGCTGCTGAGCACGGAGACGTCGAAGCCGATGCCCGGTGGGATGTTGAGCACGCGATCGAACAGCAGGTTGTTAAAGATGTTGGTCTCGTAATAGAGGCCCGCGCCGCCGCGGATTACCCACCTGTTGTTGCCGAACAGGTTCCAGGCAAAACCGGCCTGCGGTGCGAAGTCGTTCGCGTCGCGGTTCGGCCGCCCGCCCAGTTCCGGGTCGAACAGGTTGATCACCGGCGTGCGTTCCAGGTCCGAGTTGGAGAGCGCGCTGTGCCAGGTGTAGCGCAGGCCGAAGGTCGCCGTGAAGTTATTGCTCACTTTCCAGGTGTCGTGGAAGTAGTACGCCAGGCGGTGGTTGGTCGTGCCGCCGAAGGGGAAGCCCAGTGCTGGCTTTTCGCTGAAGTAGCCCAGCCCGTTGCCCAAGACCACCTGCCTCAACGGGTAGTTCAGTGGGTTGGTGTCTCCCCCCGGCCCGAACGGGTTGGTGTTGGCAAAGGCTCGGGTCGTAGGCGTTCGGATTGCCAGAATGCGCGGTGCGAGTCCGAAAAACGCGGCGAACACGAACTGTTCAATCCGGTTCCACTCCGCCCCAAAACGAAACGTGTGGTTCCCCGCGATGTAGCTGCCGTCGTACTTGGTCTGCTTGTTGTCCTGGAAGGTTTGCTGCGGCGCCAACAGATCGGGCCCCACATCCTGGAGGATGCCGGCGATTCGCACCAGCACCGCTCGGCCGCCCGGGTCCAACGTATTTGGCGTGCCCGCCGCGGCGTTGGCCGGGGCGATCACATTGTTGAAGTTTACGTAGGCGAAGCGCGCCCCGTGCGTCCACTTCGCGGTGCCGTAGTCCACCCCAACGACGTGGAAATTGGTGTTGTTCCGGTTGCCGAACGCGGCCAGGTCGCGACCGCCGAACCCTGTCACACCAAAGTTGTGGTTGTGACTGAACCGGTAAAAGCCGCTCAACTGGTCCGTCATTTTCCAGTCCAGTCGCGCCCCGGCTATGGTCTCGTCCAGCGGCACGGCGAACGCCCCCGTGAATTGAGGAAATTCCGGGATGTTCGTGAAACGCGCCGCGTCCTGGCTGGTCTGTTCATACTCCACATGCCAGAACAGCCGATCCTTGACAAACCAGCCGCCCGAGCGCCCGCCCCAGTTCTGGCGATCAAAGGGAGGTTTTGCTGTAGTCGGCGAGGTCTTGTTCAGCCGCTGGTCGGCGGCAAATTTCGCGTCCCGGAAAAAGCCGAACGCGGAGCCGTGGATGGCGTTCCCGCCGCTCCGGGTGATGATGTTCACCGCGCCCGAGGAAGTCACGTCCGTGCTGGCGTCCAGGGACGATGTGCTCACGCCGAATTCCTGAATCGATTCATTCGAAATATTGGACACCGTTGTGCCTACCGTCTCGTCGGTGATGTCCACGCCGTCCACCTGAATGCGCGTGACGCGCCCCGAGCGGCCACCGATGGAAACGCCCACGAACTGGTTCTTGGTTGGGTCGAAGGAGCCGCCATCCACGAGTTGCACGCCCGGCTCCTGCTGTGCCAGGTCGAGGAAGTTCCGCCCGTTCAGTGGCAACTGGTCGATTCGTTCGCCGGTGACCACGCCCTGCACGGTCGCTTTGGCCGTGTCCACCGCGATGGTGGTGGCCTCGACGGTCACGATGCTTTGCGCTGCTCCCAGTTCCATCTTGGCTTCGATCGGCGTGGTCACGCCGACGCGCACCAGAGCAATCGTCGTGTAGGTCTTGAATCCCGGATGCTCCACCTTTAGCTTGTAATTGGCCGGCATCAGGTTGGGTGCTTCAAAGCGGCCCTCGGCATTGGTCAGGAGATTCACCTTGAACCCCGTGGCCTCGTTCTGGATTTCCACCCTGGCGCCCACAATTACCGCGCCTGTCGGATCGACAACCTGACCGTTAATAGCACCTGTGGTTCGCTGCGCCTGTGCGCTTACGACGCACAACAGCAGCAGACACAGCACACGTACTGTTCTTGGCATAATCTCCCCCTTCATAAGTTGTAGGTCCGCTGACCCATCAGCGGCTCCTGCATGTCCGGGACGCACATCAGACAAGGTCATTTTTCCCAAGGAAAAACCTAAACAAGCAACTCGTAGGCGGAAGTCAGGGCACGATTTGTGAAACGCACGCGCTTTCGTGTCGCTACAGAGCCCAGCGGCTACGCATTGCGTTTCAGCCTTGGTCAACCCTGAAAGGGCCACCACACCCCCACAGTTCAAAACAGACTAACTTTCAAATACCTCAACCGACTATAGAGCTCTTGTTGCCTTTTTTATACGCTGGCCCAGCCCATGTCAAGCGGATTCTAGGAAAGGTAGACGAGGGAGTACAGTTTCCCCTCGCCGTCGCCCTGTCCGAGAAATCGCGCAACTTTTTTGGTCCCCCGGGGTTTACTAGGCCGAGGAACAAGACGGTTCGCCCATTCCGGGAAAAATTCTTTCGTACATGAAGGAGATCAAAGATGCATTCCACCAAGTTGACGCGCGGCTTCCTGATTCTTCTAGTGGCAGCAGCGCTTTCCAGTTGCGGCGGCAGTGTGAGTTCGCCGCCTCCTCCGCAGGGAGTGAAGACCGGCACTTCCTTCATCATCGGGCAGGATGCCCCGCTGGGTAGTGTCCTCGCTTTTCAAATTACTTTGACTGGGCTGACGGCCAGCGATGGCACCAACACCGTCGCGCTGATTTCGCAGCCGCAGACTGTCGAATTCGCCAAGTTGAACGGTCTGCGAACGCTGCTGGCGATTAATTCCGTCGCCGCCGGCACCTACAACAGCATTACTGCCACGCTCTCCTCGCCGGTGATCGGTTACCTGGACACCTCAACCGCGCCGCCCTCGGTAGGCACCATCAACGGCACCCTCACGCAGTCCACGGTCACCGTGCAACTGAATTCGCCCATGGTTGTCACCGACAGCGGGCTGGTCGGCTTGCACATGGATTTCCGCCTCGGTAGTTCCATCCAGTTGGATTCGGGCGGGCAGATCACCGGCACCGTGAATCCCAAAATCGCTTTTCGCGCCATTCCGCCGGATGCGGCGGAAGCGGAGATTGACGAATTGCGTGGCGCAGTAGTCAGCGTGAATGTGGCCGGAGGTTCGTTCGTGATGCAAGGGCCGCTTGGCAGGCAGTTGACTGTCACCACGGATGCCAACACGTTGTTCGAAGCCGGCGATTCCCTCAGCACTTTCGACACGAACACCATCGTCGAAGTCTCCGGTACACTCCAACGCCAATCCCTGAACTTGTTGGCCACTTCCGTCCAGGTGATTTCCAACGACCGCTTCCTGCTCGGCGGTCTTGTCACCGACGTGCGCCCCGCCACCGGTCCCGCGGACCACATGGACTTGCTGGTGCGCACGGAAATCCCCGATCTGGCAAACGCGCAGATTGGCCGCATCACCACGCTCAATTTCGACGGCAATGAGCGTTTCGTGATTCATCACTTCCGTCTGCCCATCAGTTTGTTCCTCTTCAATCGGCAGAGCTTGATGCCCGGCCAGCGGGTGAGCGCCGGAGGGGCCCTGATTACCACTACGAATCCGCCCACTCTGGACGTGCGGCGCGTCACGCTGCATCGCCAGGGCGTGGCCGGCGACTGGGTGGTGGGCAGCACCAACATCATCAACGGCAACAACGGCAGCTTCCGCCTCGATGCGCGCGGCCTGACCGGCATTCTCTTCGGTACGTCCGCGCGAGTAGCCACCTCGAACTTCACACGCTTCATCAACCTGCCGGGCGGGCTGGCGGACTTGAGCGGCGCGACGTCCATGCCGATCCGCGTAGTGGGTCTCGTGCTGCAGGATCCAAACAATGGCCAGCCGATCATCATTGCCTGGGCGGTGGAAAAGCTGATTCCGATTCCCTAAAAATTCTCGCGAAGAAAAATCACTCGGGCCGCTGATGTCCTGCGACGCAGGAATCAGCGGCCCGAAATTTTTTGGCAAACTCGAAAAAAACACGAAAGACAAATTTATTCCATTTGCACCGCCAAAACTCGGTTGCCCTTGATCTGCACGTCAATCATCAGCGGAGGCCGCGGGCCCGAACCTTGCACGACTTCCCCGCGAACCCAGACCCCGGAGACCGTGCCGCGCTGAAGCGGGTCGAACACGGTATTGGAACAGGGCTCCACGACCATGGGATGCTGCGCGCGGTAGCCGAAATCGTTGCGCAGCCGGTCGAGGTCGGTGACCAACTCCAGGTCACACTTTCCGTAGCGCGGCTTCAGCGCAAACGCCCAGTACGATGCGGCACTCCGCGCCGAGCCGCCGGGCAGCCGTACCAATAACGCCGGCACCGGCCCTTGCGTGACCTTCTTGATGAAGTTGAAGCGCTTGAAGGCCCACGGCCGGTCCATCTCCTCGGCGGTCGCTACTTCGTCCGGATAAATGGGCACGACTTCGGGCGTAACTGTACTCGAACTGGCCTTCACTGCAGCAGGCTCGACGGGAGCGGGAGCCATAGGTGCGGACGCAACGTCCGCAATGGCAGGCGCGGAGGGTGTCGAAGGCCGGAGGAAAAGCCAGGCCAGCACGATGCCGAGAATTACTGCACCGGCCGCGCCGATGGCGATCTGCTGCGGGGTCAGCTTACGTCGTGGCGCAGGCGCAGGCGGCGCGACGGTTTCCGGCGGGGGAGCAGGCGGCGCGTCGCTGACGCCGGGAATGCGCGGCTGCGCCGGCTTGAAGGGGTCGAATTTGGGCTTCTCGTCTGTCATACGCGGCGTACAAAAGAAAACGCATCGCGCGAACTCGCGCGGCTCAGGATTTCTTCATGTGAATTTCGGTGCCGCCGCGCTCGAAGCGCACTTCGTCCATGAGCTGGTTGATGAGATAAATGCCGCGGCCGTGCTCGGAAAAAACGTTTTGCCCCATGACGGGGCTGGGCACGGACTGGGGGTCGAAGCCTTCGCCGGGGTCGCGGACGATGATCAACATGCCGCGGGATTCGTCGCAGCCGACGCAAAGCTGCACGTGCTTGCTGGGGTCGTGCTTGGCGCCGTGGACGATGGCGTTGGCGAGGGCTTCGCGCAGGGCCATCTCAATTTCGAACTCCTTGCCCTCGGAGCATTTCATATCGCGGGCGATTTCCATGACGCGCTCGACGAGCGGCCCGATGGCGTCAATTTCAGCGGCGACCAAAATGTCCAGACGGAGCAGCAGCTCGCGGCTGTTGAATTCGCAGCTCGGCATCGGTTTGCTGGTCATGCCGTCACCTCGCGCGTCGCGCGAAAAGCAGGGGGCCGGGAATTCATGCGGCCTCGCAAGGCTTTCATCTTACGGTGCGCGGGGCGCGAGGGCAACAGTACCGAGCGGCGAAGCGTGTCCAGTTTGTAGCGGCGGATTTTCCAGAGGGCCGGAGCCTCCTTAATTGAGAATTTCATTGGGGCACAACATGTCGTGCCTCGAAAAAGCGGCGTCAAGCCGCCGCACTCCAAAAAAGCGCAGGAAGCACCGCCCCTAGGACCACATCCTCACTCGATGTGGATGCTGCCGGAGGAGGTGTTCACGTCGAGCAGCGGCCCGCCGCCGCGCACTTTTCCGTTCAGCTCGCGCCGGCCGATGGTGCCCTGCACGGTGATGGGATGCGCAGTCTGAATGCTGCCGGAGCTGGTGCGCGCGGCAAGGTCGAATGCCGCGCCTTGCGGCAGGCGCACGGTGACGCTGCCGCTCGAGGTGTGCAGGCGCCAGTTGCCTTTCATTTCGCCGTCGGCGCGGATGCTGCCGCTGCCGGTGCGCGCACGAACGCCGCCGCGCACGCCGGAGATGGTGATGGTGCCCGAGCCGGTTTCCGCGTCCACGTCACCTTCGGCGGATTGCTGCACTTCGATTTCGCCGCTGCCGGTGGAGCCGTTGAAGGCGCCGCCGACGCCGCGGGCGCGAATGCTGCCGCTGCCCGTGTTTGCGCGCACCAGGCCTTGAATGGAATTCAGGTGGATGCCGCCGGAGCCGGTGGAGACGCGCACTTCGCCGGCGATGCTGGATAGCGTGACTTCGCCGGAGCCCGTGCCGGCCTCGACGGGGCCGCGCACGCCGGATGCGTCAATGCTGCCGGAGCCGGTGTGGCTGCGGAGTTTGGTGTCCGCGGGCACGACCAGCTCGTAGCTGATGCTGACGTTGTTTTGCAGGTCGCGGTCCTCGATTTTGCCGATGACGATGATGTTGCCGGACTGCTCGATGGGCGGATGGGCTTCGAGGCGGCGGACCTTTTCCTGCGCGCTCAGACCGCCGCTCCAGGTGTCGCGGGCCTTGATTTTGGCGCTGATTTGCACGCTGCCGGCGGCGCCGGTGCGCAGGTTGATGCTGCCCGAGCCGGTTTTGACGTCGAGGTCCACCGTGCCGGTGACTTTCAGCGTGCGCGCGAATGAGCCTTCGGCCGTGCTCTGCGCGCGGACGACGCCGGCGCATGCCAGCAAGGCGAAGGCCGCGAATAGCGCGGTGATTCTTCTGATTCCTCGCAAATTCATTTGGATTGCTCCTTTCATTGCTGTACTGCCAGCCGCCGAGGCGGGGTGAAGCGCACAGGCTATAAGCCTGTGCTACGGGAGATACGCAAGGCGGCCACCACCTGTTCAGACGACGGCGGCGCGAAAAGGTCAGGGATCATCGGCAAGACCAGAGTGGCGAGTGGCAAAGCGAAAGCGTGGCAGGGTGGCAGAGTAACAGAGTGACAAAGTGAAAAAGTTGCAGAGACGAGGCCATGCCTGCCGTTTGCCCGCTGGCGTAATCGCCCCCCCTCCCCCCCCTTCAATCGAATCCGCAAGCGCAAGAAATGATAGGAGTTGCGGGTTTGATTCGATTTGTAACAGAACGTGGAAGTACAGTTGATTCTGTGAGTTACGACAGTTGATGGGTTTTTGCTGGCACCTAACACCTGGTTCCTGATTCCTGGAACCTATGTTATGCGATTCGCAAATGGCTACGTACGGCATAGAGAAGTAGCTACCAGACAACTGGCGCAGTGTAGCGCGGTGGAAACTGGTTGTCAAGTGTTATTTTACACAATTATCTCTGGGCTATTTCAAGTGAAAACGGGTTCGTGGGCAACCTGCGAGAGAATCAGCCCAGCTTTTCTGGAAATAGGGTGGGGAAGTAAACGACCGCGGAAGCGTGAGCTACCCGTTCAAATCAAGGCTTCATTGGATTCATTCAGGGACATCATAAATCCGGTTACCATGACAATTATGCCAAAGGTCGAATGTTTCGCTAAACCAAGCGCAAAACTCAGTGATGCGAACTCTGCGAGTGTCCAAAGCCGAATCTCTGTATTTCATTGCCACAAAAACGTAGAGGCGCTTGCGACCAGAAACAATGTTGTCGTACTCCCTTGTCATCAACTCTGCCTGAATGTTCGGCATATCGGGCAAACTGAAGAAACTTGAGTTATCTCCGGGTTGGATTTCGTTGTTGTAGTCGAACGGAAGGGACTTCACTTTGCTGACTGCATGCTGCATCTTGGCGTCTTCTTCCTTTGGAGTGAGCGGGAATTCTGGAACCAAAAGTGCAAAATACTGGACCGTACCCTGCGCTGGGAGTGTTCCGCGGTTGACCCTGAATACATTCAAAAAGAACCCTTTGGCTCTTGTGTCGCGACCTACAACAATTGTGTCGACCATCACGCGAGCGCCGTGCAACTCCACTTTGGTCCCCGGTTGAGAGTGTTGTTTTCCCATTCTTGGTTCATTGTTCGGCACGAAATCACTCGAGGGCGGCGCAGGTTTCTGGTCGGATGGCGTGGAACTAGGGAACAAATGCGGTGGTCGAGCATTTAGCTCCCTAAGTGTTGTCTTTGCCGACCACCGTTTTCCCCATACATCGGCTGCGCTCAGGACAAAAATGGTATCGTCGTCCACTTTGCTTGTGTCAAAGTTTTCCGCCTCAAACTGGATTACCCCGTCAATCATGCCACCTGATGAAATTGGCTGTGCGGCCTTGATGTAAAGGGCGTCTGACGGTCGAAATACTGCCTCGGGGCTTTTGGGGTTGTGAGGCTTTAACTTGATGTTACCGGGTGGAAAATACTTAACGACCGTTGAAGTGGTTGACCCTCTGCTTTCTATATTGAATTGCCAATCCTCTGCAATTGTGGGTAAGCCGCTGTTATAAACGTACGCAACAACCCTAAAAAATGCCGTCGTGGATCTATCGTTTCTCTGGCCGGCATTCAACATCCGAATATCGAGTTTCAGCCCGCCCTTGACTTCTGGGGATGGTACAGGGCCGGGAAGAGGCGCTGGATGTTCGGCGATGTACTGCTTGTGCATTTGGAATCCGACCCAAATGCACCAGATCAGCGCCGCAACAATGACGCAGGATAATCGCGTTCGTCCACGCCACTTCGTGGTTTTGTGCCAAAAGTAGTGCGCGACCAGCGCGAATGCAGCGAGAAGTATGAACCCGCCTAGCCAAATATTAGTCGTCATGCCGACTAAACTAAGCCCCCATGGGACCAAACCAAGAAGAAGGCCCAAGACGAGTTCACCATAGTTAGGACTTGTCGGCGCTTTTTCGGTCGGCTGGGATGGAGTTGCCATTCTTGAATCATACTACGTTGTATATGCTGGTAATCGAGTCGTAAGCAGATGCCCGCCTAAAGGCGGGCGCTACAAGGGGCGCAGCAAGCAGCGCCCCTACGCTGCTTTTCCACAGCACTTTTTGTATTTCTTGCCGGAGCCACAGGGGCAGGGATCGTTGCGGCCGATTTTGGCGCCGGTGCGGACGGGCTTGGGGGCTTCGGCCTGGGCGGCGCCGGCGAGGAGCTGCATCTGCTGTTCCTGGCGGCGCTGTTTGCGTTCGAGTTCGCGGGCTTCGTCTTCGGGACGCACGGGCTGCATGAGGAAAAGATAGCGCACGGTTTCCGTATCAATGCGGTCCATCATTTCTTCGAAGAGCGTGAAGGCTTCCTTCTTGAATTCGACGATGGGGTCTTTCTGCGCGTAGCCGCGGAGGCCGATGCCTTCCTTGAGGTGGTCGAGAGAGAGCAGGTGGTCCTTCCACTGCGTGTCCACGATGTCCAGGATGATGCGGCGCTCGAGCCAGCGCATGACTTCCGGGCCAAAGGTTTTTTCCTTTTCGTCGTAGCGCGCGGCGGTGGCTTTGGCGAGCGCGTCCTTTAGTTCGTCGTGGCTGATGGTGTCGAGGTCAATGCCGACGGATTTGAGGTCAATGCCGAATTGATTGAGGGTTTCGCCGGCCATCTGCGCGAGATTCCATTTGCTGGGGTGCTCATCGCGCGGGCAGTAGGACTCGGCGAGATTGATGGCGATGTCTTCGGCGATGCCGAGGACGTATTCCTTCTGGTCTTTGCCTTCGAGCGCGGAGCGACGGATGGAATAAATCGTTTCGCGCTGCTTGTTCATGACGTCGTCGTACTCGAGCAAATGTTTGCGGGCGTCGAAGTTCTGCGCTTCGACGGCTTTCTGCGCGTTTTCGATGCGGCGGGTGATGAGGCCGGACTCGATGGGCACGCCTTCGGTCATGCCCAGGCGATACATCAGCGCCTTGACGCGCTCGCCGCCGAAGATGCGCAGCAAATCGTCTTCGAGCGAGAGGAAAAAGCGCGAGGAGCCGGGGTCGCCCTGGCGGCCGGCGCGCCCGCGAAGCTGATTGTCAATGCGGCGGGCTTCGTGGCGCTCGGTGCCGAGAATGTGCAGGCCGCCGAGGGCGACCACTTCGTCGTGCTCCGCCTGGCACTGCTGCTTGTAGCTTTCGAGAAGCGGCTGCCACTGCGCGTGCGGCACCTGGAAAATTTTTCCTTCGTGCTGGAAGAGAACCATGCTGACAGGCGGAGCTGCCGCTGCGGCCACACCGTCGCCGCCTGCGCCAGAGGGATCAGATGCCCGGCTAAAGCCGGGCCCTACATCCGGTGCGACGTAGGGCATGGCGAGCTTCTGCTTGAGGCAGTGCTCGCGGGTCATGGACTCGGGATTGCCGCCGAGAAGAATGTCCGTGCCGCGGCCGGCCATGTTGGTGGAAACGGTGACCGCGCCCTTGCGCCCGGCCTGCGCGACGACGTAGGCCTCGCGCTCGTGCTGCTTGGCGTTGAGGACTTCGTGGCGAATGCCGGCTTTTTTCAGCAGGTCGCTGATGATTTCCGATTTCTCGATGGAGATGGACCCGATGAGCACGGGCTGGCCACGCTCGCTGAGTTGCTTGATGCCGTCGGAGAACGTGCCGTCCTCTTGCATGATGCCGTGGACCACGGCGTGATATTTTTCCGCAGCGGTGCGATAGACCACGTCGGGATACTCGATGCGCACCAGCGGCTTGTTGGTGGGGATGACGGTGACGTCGAGGTTGTAGATTTTGCCGAACTCGGCGGCTTCCGTTTCCGCGGTGCCGGTCATGCCGGCAAGTTTTTTGTACATGCGGAAATAATTCTGGAAGGTGATGGTGGCGAGCGTCTGATTTTCGCGCTCGATCTTCACGCCTTCCTTGGCTTCGACGGCCTGGTGCAGGCCGTCGGACCAGCGGCGGCCGGGCATCTGGCGGCCGGTGAATTCGTCCACGATGATGACTTCGCCATCCTTGACGACGTAATCGGTGTCGCGCTGGAAGAGGGTGTGCGCGCGCAGGGCCTGATGGACGTGATGAATAATCTCGATATTCTGCGGGTCAAAGAGGTTGCTCAGGTTTAGCAACCTTTCGCACTTGCTGGTGCCTTCCTCCGTCAGCGTAGAAGTTTTGTGTTTTTCGTCGATCGTGTAATCGATGTCTTTGATCAAACGAGGAATAATCTTGTCCACTTTGTAGTACTTGTCGGTGGACTCCTCGGCGGGGCCGGAAATGATGAGCGGGGTGCGCGCTTCGTCAATCAGGATGGAGTCCACTTCGTCCACGATGGCGAAATGGTGCGTGCGCTGGACGCAGTGGGAAAGATCGTACTTCATGTTGTCGCGGAGATAGTCGAAGCCGAATTCGTTGTTGGTGCCGTAGGTGATGTCGGAGGCGTAGGCGCGGCGGCGCTCGTCGTCGTCGAGGTCGTGGACAATGACGCCGACGGTGAGGCCGAGCGCGCGATAGATGGGGCCCATCCACTCGGCGTCGCGGCGGGCGAGGTAGTCGTTGACGGTGACAATGTGCACGCCTTTTCCGGCGAGGGCATTGAGCACCGCGGGAAGCGTGGCCACGAGCGTCTTGCCTTCGCCCGTCTTCATCTCGGCGATTTTGCCTTCGTGCAAGACGATGCCGCCGATGAGCTGCACGTCAAAATGACGCATGTTCAGGAAACGCTTGCCGGCTTCGCGGACGAGCGCAAAGGCCGGGGGGAGCACAGGCTCGAGCGCGGCGGCGACGAGGGCTTTGTATTCCTTGAAGGGCGGCTCGCCGGGTTCGGCGTCGCCGAGCGCCTTCTGCACCTGCTCGCGGAGCTGCTGCGCGCGGTCGCGCAGATCGGCGTCGGAGAGTTTTTCCATCTCCGGCTCGAGGGCGTTGATGGCCTGGATCATCGGCGAGATGCGCTTGACTTCACGCTCGTGCTGGGTGCCGATGAACTTGGCGACAACGCGATGGACGAGGTCTGCGACGTTCATGTGTTTTCGTAGGACAGGCGTCCACGCCTGTCCATTTCACCTGCGGGTGCCGGACAGGCTGGAAAGCCTGTCCTACAAAACAAAAGCAGCCCGACTGCGGTCGGACTGCTTCCTAACCGCTCAGCCAAACAAACATTGTACCGCGAGGCGCGGGAATCGCCAAAGTGCATCAGTGGCGAGTGGCGAGTGGTGAGTGGCGAGAAACTACCAGGAGGGATTCGCCGCACAACCCGCAGCGGGAAATATCTTCGCTTCGCTCAGAATGACGTGCCGGGTCGCGACAGAAAACGTCGCGAACCCGGCGCTACAAAACCCAAAACCGCGCAGCCTGGAAAGGCTGCGCCACAAGGGCAAAGAGCTAGGAATCCCAACCCATGAAGGCGGCGAAGACGCCGACGGTGTCAATGAAGCCGTGAGCCAAGATCGCTGTCCACAAATTGCGGCCGGAAAGCATGTAGGCCACGCCGAGAATCAGACCCGCAACACCGGAGTCTATGATTCCCGAAGGGCCTTTGTAGTAGTGGCCGATTCCGAAAAGCACGGACGCGACCAGGACGCCGAGCCAATAGCCAAACTTGGAGCGCGCGGCGAGGTCGGCGGTGCGCGTGAGCAAGTAGCCACGGTAGGCAATCTCTTCGCCGAAGGCGGCCCAGGTCCAGACGAGGCCGAGCCAGAGAAGCGCCTGTCCGACGTTGCCGGTAATCGCATCCGCTCCTTCCGGCGCGATGGCCGGCGGCCAAAAGCGCGAAGTCAAAGGATCAATCACGTATTCCGCCAAGCCGATGCGCAAGGCCGCCGCCGCGAGGGCGATCAAAACAATTCGCAGCCACGAGTCGGGACGACGCAGCCCCATGGCGCTCCAGCCGCCGTCGCGCAGGCGAAGAGAAAGCATTCCCAGCACAAAGAGAATGGGCACTTCGTTGGGGACAATTTTGTAGACGTTGTGGCCGATGACGATGAACGCGCCCAGCAACAGTTCGGCGGCGCTCAACCAGCGGGATTGTGCGTACCACTTGCCGGGGCGCGGAGAATTCGATTCGGGATCCATGTTCTCCTTTGTTCTCCTTTTCTCCAAAGCGTGCAGCGAGGTTCTCTACATATACGCAGAATCCAAGGCGCAGTTCGAGTTCAAACATGCTAGTACCGATAAGATTCGCGCAGCCCCTTCGCTTTGCTCAGGACATGCCAGTGGCGAGTGGCGAGAGACAGCGAAAAACGAAAACCGAAAAACGAAAAACGGCAACACCAAAAGCGCGCAGCGAAGTCCCGAGGCTTCGGGAGGCTGCGCTACGGCGGCGGCTTGCTGAAAGATGCGCGTGCATCTATCATGGATGATTCTGCACGTAGAAAGATTCCGAGGAGATTCGATGGGGAACTCACCGAAAAGGCCAGGCGCGCCGGGCGGAGGCATGCCGGCGCCGTCGGCCATTCCCGGCGTGAAGGCACTGATTGCCGTGGCGAGCGGAAAAGGCGGCGTGGGGAAGACGACGGTCGCGGTGAACCTGGCGATTGCGCTCGCAAAAATGGGCGCGAGTGTGGGGCTGCTGGACGCGGACGTATATGGGCCCAACGTGCCGACGATGCTCGGGACGAACGAGCAGCCGCAGGCCAACAGCGAGCGGGAAATTCTGCCGGTGCTGGCGTACGGCGTGAAAATGATTTCCATGGGGCTGCTGAACCCGGGCGACCGTCCGCTGATTTGGCGCGGGCCGATGCTGCACAGCGTGATGCAGCAATTTTTGCGCAGCGTGGTGTGGGGCGAGCTGGATTACCTGATTGTGGATTTGCCGCCGGGGACGGGCGACGTGCAGCTTTCGCTGATTCAAATGGTGCCGCTGACCGGGGCGGTGCTGGTGACGACGCCGTCGGTGGTGGCGCTGGCGGACGTGCGCAAGGCGATGGAGATGTTCCGGCAGGTGAACGTGGAAGTGCTCGGCGTGGTCGAGAACATGAGCTACTTCGACGCGCCGGGCGGGCAGCGCGTGTACATTTTCGGCGAGGGAGAAGGAAAGCGCATGGCGGAGTCGTTCGGCGCGGCGTTTCTCGGCGAGATTGAAATTGACCCGCAAATCCGCGTCGGCGGAGATACCGGCAAGCCGGTGGCGGCGCAGGGCGAATCGTCGCCCGGCGCGAAAAGCATGTACGCGATGGCGCGGGCGGTGGCGGGACGCGTGGAGGCCGTCTTATCGGCGGCGACGGGGCCGGTGGTGCAGATTGATTAAATAGAGTTCCAGAGTTGAAGAGTTACAGAGTTTCAGAGTCAGAGAAAGACCGAAAGAGATAGCAAGCGCAGGAGCAAATCCCGCAGCCCTCCATGCAAATCCGCGCGGGGATGAACCGCGCGAGTCACAATCAGAAATCTGTGCGTGGCAACCCGCCTGCGGCGGGTTGCCGCTACACAAAGCTAACTGCGTGTGTTAGTTTGCCGTGTTTGGTTCGCAGGGGCGCAGCCCCGAGGCTTCGGGGCTGCGCCCCTACAACGGCAGGAGTGCAAAGTTGATTCGAAGTTATCGCGGGCGAAAGCCGCAAATCGCCGCAAGCGCGTACATCGCGCCGGAGGCGGTGGTCATCGGGGACGTGGTGATCGGCGAGCATTCCAGCGTATGGCCGTGCACGGTGATTCGCGGCGACGTCAACTGGATCCGCATCGGAGCGCGGACGAATATTCAGGATGGGTCGGTGCTGCACGGGATGGTTGGCGAGTTTCCGGTGCTGCTCGGAGACAACGTCACCGTGGGGCACGGCGCGGTGCTCCATGGGTGCACCATCGAGTCGCGCTGCCTGATCGGGATGGGCAGCATCATCTTGAATGGCGCGAAGGTCGGCGCGGGAACGATTATTGCCGCGGGGACGCTGGTGCCGGAGGGCACGGTGATTCCACCGGGGTCGTTGTTCATGGGGCACCCGGGAAAATTTCGGCGCGCGCTGACGGCGGAAGATCAGAAGGGGATTGATGAGTATGCGGCGAGGTATGTCGAGTATAAGAACGCTCATGCCAGTGGCGAGTGACGAGTGGTGAGTGGCGAGGAAGACAGTGACGAGTGATGAGTGGCGAGAGAAAACCAAGACTATGAACAATGAAACAAAGCCGAGGAGTTACAAAGATCTGAAGGTATGGCAGAAAGGAATTGAGATTTCCAGACTGATCTATGAAATCACCTCCAAATTTCCTACAGAGGAGAAGTACGGATTAGTGTCGCAGATGCGGCGCGCGGCGGTTTCCATCGTGTCAAATATTGCCGAGGGGCAGGCGCGACACACTACAGGAGAGCTGCTCCAATTTCTTTCGAACGCGTATGGTTCATCTGCGGAATTGGAGACGCAGTTGATTTTGAGCCGGGATTTCAGATTTTGCAGCGAAGGGGATTTTGGGAGAGCGGCGAATATGATTGACGAGGAACAGAAGATGCTTTCTGGAATGAGGCGAGGCCTGGAAGCTGGAGGGCGCCAGGGCGATTCTCGCCACTCGTTACTCGCCACTCGCCACTGACACTATGAAATTTCAGGCGATTAAAGGCGTGCGGGATATTTTGCCGGCGGAGTCGGCGCTGTGGAACCGCGTCGAGCAGACGGCGCGCGAGGTGTTTGCGACGTATGGGTACGGGGAGATTAGGCTGCCGATCTTCGAGCAGACGGATTTGTTTGCGCGATCGGTGGGCGAAGAGTCCGACATCGTCTCCAAAGAGATGTACTCGTTTAAAACGGAAGACGGATTGCCAGAAAGGCCTTCCATTCAAGATCTCGCAGGGTTCACCGATTGGGTGAAGAAAGTAGATATCGCTTACGAGCGTGGTGAAATTCAAAAGGATGAATATTTTGAGAAGCAATTATCCGAAATCAAATATTTCCTTCAACAGGGACCCGACCCTGGGCTTGGCTGGGAAGTTTATCGAAGAGTGATGAATGGTCTAGCTTTCGGACTCGACGATACCGTCCGATCACAAACAGCTAAGTTGCTGTCTCTCCGGCCGGAGGCGACGGCGAGTGTGTGCCGGGCGTACATCGAGCATGGGATGCACACGCTGCCGGGTAACGTGAAGCTGTATTACATCGGGCCGATGTTTCGCAGGGAAAGGCCGCAGAAGGGAAGATACCGGCAGTTTTATCAGATTGGCGCGGAGGTGCTGGGGCAGTCGGACGCGCCGGCGATTGACGCCGAAGTGATTGAGATGTTGATGGCGTTTTTCGAGCGGGCGGGGTTGCGTAGCGCCGCCCTTCAGGGCGGCAAGGATGCCGGGCTAAAGCCCGGCGCTACAACCGACGAGACAACGCTGTACATCAATTCGATTGGGTGCAAGGAGTGCCGGCCGAAGTATGTGGAAAAGCTGCGAGCGGCGCTGGTCGAGCACATCAACGAGTTGAAGGCCGACAGCCAGCGGCGCGTGGAGACGAATCCGCTGCGCGTGCTCGATTCGAAGCTGCCGGAAGAGCAGGCGGTGATCGAAAAGCTGCCGCGGATTACCGAGCATCTGTGCGACGCGTGCCGCGAACATTATGGGGAAGTGAAAAAGCAACTCGAACTGCGCGGCGTGGCGTACCAAGAAAATTGGCGGCTGGTGCGCGGGCTGGACTACTACATGCGCACGACGTTTGAAATTACCGCGCCGGGATTGGGCGCGCAAAACGCGGTGTGCGGCGGCGGGCGGTACGACGGGCTGGTGGAGCTGCTCGGCGGGCCGGCGACGAAAGGGATTGGGTTTGCGATTGGGACGGATCGATTGATTTTGTCGTTGCAGGAGGCGGCGAAACAGCAAGGAGCCGGCGGGACGCCGGCGCTACAAGAACTTGACGTGTTCATTGCGTGGATGGGGGCGGTGGCGCAGCCGGAGGCAGTGAAAATTGCGCGCACGCTGCGCGAGGCGGGATTCTCCGTCGAGGTGCCGGCGGAAGAGATGAAATTCAAAAAATCCATTGGGCTTGCGGACAAGCTGGGAGCGCGGTTTGCGTTGATTATCGGCGAGAATGAAATTGCGGAAGGAAAGTATGCGCTGAAGCGGCTGAGTGATGGGGTGCAGGAAAAAGTCTCCGCGGACGAGTTGATCGCGGCCGTAAGGAGGAGTAACGAGTAACGATCGATGGCGGGTCAGCAGTAATGTTGTAGGTAGTGTTATGCTATTTGGCACGCTGATTACGCGAACGCGAGGCAAAACGAAGTGACACACGCAGAGCTCATGCATCGAGTGATAGCCGACCCGAAGATCTGCGGCGGGAAGCCCTGCATTCGCGGAACGCGCATTCCCATCGCCATCATTCTGGCCAGCCTGGCGGAAGGGATGACTGCGCAGGAGGTTATCGACCACTATCCGCACCTTTCGCCGGAAGACATACGGGCGGCCTTGGCCTATGCGGCTGAGCTTTCGGAGGAAGGGGTCTGGAAGGTCTAGCCGCGCGATGAAGCTAAAGCTGGACGAAAGCTTGACCCATCGCTTGCAACAGCCTCTCCGTGAACTTGGGCACGACGTATCGACCGCTGCCGACGAGAAATTGCTAGGGAAAACGGATTCGGAAATCGCGGAAGCGGCGCGCCGAGAGAGCCGCATGTTGCTTGCGCTCGACCTCGGATTCGCCGACGTTCGCGCCTATCCGCCGGGGTCGCATCCGGGGATCGTCGTGTTTCGTCCTCCGAGCCCGAGCCTGCGTTCCATCATTCGACTTGTAAAGAGCTTCGTAAGTCAGGGCAGTTTGGCCGCGTTGGAGGGTTGCGTGGTGGTCGCTGAGCCGCAGCGGACCCGGGTACGTTGGCCAAAATCGCCAAAGAGCTAAAAGAAAGGTCATTTCTCTTGCTCGATTCGCTGGGAAACCTGAAACGCACGCACTACGCGGGAGCGCTGCGCGCGGCGCACGAGGGGCAGAGCGTCGTGCTGATGGGCTGGGTGGCGGGACGCCGCGACCTGGGCAACTTGATTTTTGTGGACTTGCGCGACCGCGAAGGCATCGCGCAAATCGTCTTCAACAAAGAGGCGCATCCTACCGCGCATTGGAAAGCGGAGCAACTGCGCAGCGAATACGTCGTGGCAGTCGAAGGGCGCGTGATGCGCCGCGGGAAGCCGAATCCGGAATTGGCGAGCGGCGAAGTGGAAGTGGTCGCCAGCGCGCTGCACATCTTGAACACGTCGGCCACGCCGCCGTTCGTCATCGAAGACGAAATCAGTGCCAGCGAAGAGACGCGGCTGCGCTACCGCTATTTGGATTTGCGGCGGCCGCAGCTTCAGAACAATCTCGCGCTGCGGCACAAAGTGATTCTGGAAATTCGCCGGGCCATGGATGAGCTGGGATTCTATGAAGTCGAAACGCCGATGCTGACGCGCGCGACGCCGGAAGGCGCGCGGGATTATCTGGTGCCGAGCCGCGTCCACCCCGGACAGTTTTACGCGCTGCCGCAGTCGCCGCAGATTTTCAAACAGATTTTGATGATCAGCGGGCTCGACCGCTATTTCCAGATTGCGCGGTGCTTCCGCGATGAGGATTTGCGCGCCGACCGCCAGCCGGACTTCACGCAGCTCGACGTGGAGATGAGTTTTCCGACGCAGGACGACGTCTTCGGCGTGATTGAGCAGGTGATGCAGCGGGCGTGGCGCGTGATCGGCGCGGACGTGAAAATTCCGTTCCGTCGCATGTTGCACCAGGATGCAATTCGGCGCTACGGAAGCGACAAGCCGGATTTGCGCTTTGGAATGGAACTGGCCGACGTGACGCCGCTTTTCGAGGCAGGCCGCGAGACGCTGAAATTCGAGGGCAGCGTGTTTGCGCTGGCGGCGCCCGGAGGAGCGTCGCTTTCCCGGAAGCAGTTAGACGAACTGGCGGAAAAAGCGAAATCATTTGGCGCGCGGGCGATGTACACGATCAAAGTCGCGCCGGAGGGAATCACCTCGGGTCTCGCGAAAACGCTGGGCGAAGAAGCGGTGAAGAAAATCGCGGAAGCGGCAGGAGCAAAAGCAGGCGATTTGGTGGTGGCGGTCGCAGCACAGAAGCAAATCAAGGGCACGGACAATGCGGCGCTGGTGGCCGGGCAGATGCGGCTGCACCTGGCGGAAAAATTGCGTGTGATTCCCTCGGGACAATGGGATTTCGTGTGGCTGACGGGATTTCCGCTGTTCGAGTGGAGCACAACGGAAGACCGCTGGGTGCCGGCGCAGCATCCGTTCACCGGAATCATCGAAGAGGATTTGGAAAAGCTGGAGACCGCGCCGTGGGAAGTGCGCTCGAAGGGCTACGATTTGGTGCTGAACGGCGTGGAGCTGGGCTCGGGCAGCGTGCGCATTCACCGCGCGGACGTGCAAGCGCGCCTCTTCCGCGCCATTGGGTTGAGCGACGAGCAGGCGAGGTCGCGCTTTGGATTCTTTCTCGACGCGCTGACCTACGGCACGCCGCCGCACGGCGGCATCGCGCTGGGACTCGACCGCACAGTGATGCTCATGGCGGGCGAAAAATCGCTGCGCGAAGTCATCGCGTTCCCGAAAACCACTGCCGCGCAGGACTTGATGGCCGACGCGCCAAATACCGTGCCGCAAGAGCAGTTGGACGAATTGAGTATCCAAGTGAGACTCAAGAACGAGGAATGAAGCTGGAAGCGCTTAATTCGGACGAGCTTATTGTAATTCTGATTACTCTATCTCCGATTATTTGGCTGGTTCGCTGGGCGGTGAGGCAAAAGCCACGAAATTACTTCCTGATACTGGGGACTGTGACAATACTCTTGTGTTTCGCGTTTGCTTTGTTCTCCAAATTTCTTTCAAGTGCATGGTTTGGAGCCTTCGTAACCATTGTTCTAGTAATTGCGCTCGCGACGGTCTGCATAGCTGCCGGGTCATGGGGAACTAAGAAGAAATCGTGGAAACCAGTAATTTACTTTGGGCTTGTAAATGTTGCACTTCTGGTGCTGTTCATAGTTCTTGCGCCGGGGACCACTTTTGGTCCGTTCCTAATTGTAGGAGTGGCTTTCCTTCTCAATACGCTGGCTACGATTGGCTTGGCAATTCGTCAGATTGTCCTGGCAATGCGCCGAGCGCGATGAATTCATCTTTGCTAAATTGCGGCTGGATTTGCATCTGAAGCGCAAGGGCGAGAGCCGGCTGGAAGCCGGCGGTACGAGATGAGCCGAATACGAATATTGCCGGAGCATGTGGCGAACCGCATTGCCGCGGGCGAGGTGGTGGAGCGTCCGGCGAGCGTGGTGAAGGAGCTGGTGGAAAACGCGATTGACGCGGGGGCGCGCTCGGTGCGCGTGGAGACGGAGTCCGGCGGGAAACGCATGATCCGCGTGATTGACGACGGGCACGGGATGGGTCACGACGACGCGCTGCTGGCGTTCGAGCGGCACGCCACGTCGAAGCTGCGCACGTCGGATGATTTGCTGGCCATAGACACGCTGGGATTTCGCGGGGAGGCGCTGCCGTCGATTGCGGCGGTGGCGAGATTGCTGCTGGAAACATGCGAAAAACAAGAAGTCGAGAGGTCGAGAGGTCAAGAGGTCGGAGAAACACCAGAAACAAAATCCACCACAGAGGCACAGAGTGCGCAGAGGAGCGCAGAGGAAAAATCTAACACAGAGGCACAGAGAGCACAGAGAGGCGCGGAGGAAACAAAAGGCACGGATGCCGGGCTGAAGCCCGGCGCTACAAGTGCGGGGACGCGGATTGAGTTTGCGGGCGGGAAACTGGTCAGCGTGAAATCGGTGGGCATGCCGCCGGGGACGACGGTGAGCGTGGCAGATTTGTTTTACTGCGTGCCGGCGCGGCGGAAATTTTTGAAGTCGGAGACGACGGAGCTGGGGCACATCGCGTCGCTGGTGACGCACTACGCGCTGGCGCATCCCGACCGGCAATTTTTCCTGAAGACGCCGACGCAGGAAATCATTGACTGCGCGCCGGTGGCCACGCTGGCCGAGCGCGTGTACCAGCTTTTCGGAAAGCAGGCGCTGGACGAATTGCTGGAGGTGGCGCCGGCGTCGGCGCCGTTTCGCGCATCGATTACCGAGCCGGCGCTGGACACGGAGGAAGAAGCGGCGACGCTGACCGTGCGCGGGTTTGTGTCGCGTCCGGAAGTGCAGCGGCCGAACCGCAACGGCACGTACATTTTCGTCAACCGGCGGCTGATCCGCGACCGGCTGATCCTGCACGCGCTGAACGAGGCCTACCGCAACATTATTCCGCAGGGCGTTTTTCCCGTGGTGCTGCTGTTCCTCGAGCTGCCGTGCGAGGAAGTGGACGTCAACGTCCATCCGTCGAAAATCGAAGTGCGCTTCCGGCATCCGCAGTTTGTGCACGATTTCACGCGCGACACGGTAAGGCAGGCGCTGTCGAAAGCAAGGCCGGTGCCGGTGTTTCCGATGGCCGCACAACCCCCCGCCTCTGAAGAGGCGGGCTACAACGCGCAGGTTGCAACTGTGGGCGGACACGCGGGTCCGCCCCTACGAGTCGAGAGCGGGGTGCCGCGTGCGGTGATTCCGCAGGTGGCGTCGAGCGCGCCGGCGCATGAAAGTTTTGAATTGATGGGCGAGCCGCAGCGTCCGGAGGCGCAGCGGCTGCAATTCCAGCCGGGCACGGAAATTTCGTTTGGCGCGACGCCGCAACAGTTCACGGAAAGTTTTCGCGAGAGCGCGGCGCAGCAGTTGGACGAGTCGTGGCCGAGCACCGGCGCGGAAAGCATTGTGGACCTGAAGCCGCTGGGGCAGGTGAACTCGAGCTTCATCGTGGCGGTGAATGGCGAGGGGCTGTGGATCGTGGACCAGCACGTGGCGCACGAGCGCGTGCTCTTCGAACAGCACCTGCGCGCGCGCCGGGCGGGCCACATCAACGGGCAACGCATGCTGATGCCGCTGGTGACGGAGCTTTCGCCGCGGCAGATTGTGATTTTCGAAAAAATTGCGGAAGAGCTGCGCGCGAACGGATTTGAAGTGGAAACGATGGGCCCGCGGAGCGTGGCGATTCAGGCGGCGCCCGCGGGTGTCTCCGCGGACGACACGGAAAAATTGCTGCGGCAAATCCTGGACGGCATCGAGCGCGAAAACCAGGCGATTTCCATGGAGTCGTTGCAAGCAAAGATTGCCGCGTCCACGGCGTGCCATGCGGCGATCAAGGTGAATATGCCGCTCGACCAGACGAAAATGGAATGGCTGCTCGGCGAGCTGGCCAAGACGGAGTGTCCGATGAGCTGCCCGCACGGAAGGCCGGTGGTGCTGCGGTATCCTCTGCGGGAGATCGAAAAGGCATTCAAGAGAATTTAGTAGCAGAGTGTCAGAGTTGCAGAGTGACAGAGTGGCGAGAAAGGCAAGCAACAGTGGCCGCCTTGTTTGAGATTCTAGCGGCTGTGACTTGGGGCATCACTGGCCTCTTATACTTCAAGATGATTCTTGAGGGTGTTGGACAAGAATTCTACCTTGTCCCGGGGCAATAGAGTGGAACGGTTTCCCTCAATGGGCGAGTTTGCGGCGCTTTTCCTTAATCCTAAAGCAGCGATAGAAAGGCATCGCGCGACTTATCCAAGAAGCAAGCTCCGGAAATGTGCGGCGGTGTTTCTCGTTTTGTCGTGCGTGTTCTTTGTTGTTTCCGAGGTTATGCAGACTTGAGAGGACTAATCATTGCAATTGACGGCCCGGTAGGGTCAGGGAAGAGCAGCACGGCGCGGAGAGTGGCCGAGCTGCTGGGGTACACGTATCTGGATAGCGGCGCGATGTACCGCGCGGTGGCGCTGAAGGCGCTGCGGCAGGGGATTCCGTTCGACGCGGCGGCGCAGCTCGAAGCGCTGGCGGCGGAAACGCGGATTGACTTGCTCGCCGGGGAAAGCGGCCAGCGCGTGCTGCTCGACGGCGCAGACGTGACGGCGGAGATTCGTACGCCCAAGGTTTCGCAATTTACATCGAAGATTTCCGTGCAGGCCGGGCTGCGCGTGCATCTGGTGGCCGAGCAGCGGCGTGTCGGCGCGGCGGGCGGCGTGGTGATGGAAGGGCGCGACATCGGCACCGCCGTTTTTCCACATGCGGATTTGAAAATTTTTCTCGACGCGTCGGTGGAAGTGCGCGCACAGCGGAGACTCGCCGAGCACACCGCGCGCGGAGAAAAAATCACCCTCGAACAAATGATGGGCGAAGTGCACGAGCGCGACGCGCGCGACACTGACCGCGAGGCTTCGCCGCTGGTGCGCGCCGCGGACGCCGTGCTGGTGGACAACACGGCGATGGACGTGGAAGAAACCGCGCGGCTGGTTGTGATGCTAGCGAGGGAGAAGGCGGAGAGCAGGGTTTAGGGTTTGGGGTGTAGGGTGGCTCTGTTGACATCCTCGGCAAAGCATTGAAATTCGGGGCAGACAGGATGGGGAAGTTGTTGTTTGCTCGAGGGGCAGGAGGTGAGAATGGCCGAGATCGGACTCGTGCCGTTCGCGCGTCTGGCC
>JAMCWK010000069.1 GCA_023481105.1 Acidobacteriota bacterium
CTTTGCCGAGGGTACCTGCCCGGATTGCGGTGGCATCGAAGTGCAGAGGTTTGAGGACGCTCCTACGCCGCCCACCCCGTGACCGCCGCGTTGTGCCGAGATTCAACACACCCCTACCCCCCCCCCCATCCATCGAGTCCGCAAGCGCATGAAAGGAATGGAGTTGTACGTTTGATTCGTTTTGAATCAAACGTGGAAGTGCATTGGATTCTGTGGGTTGCGGATTTGATTGGTTTTGCTGGCACTTAACTTCAGGTTGTAGGTGGCAGGTTGCAGGCGGCAGGTTCTCAAGACCAGGTTCTTTCGATTCGCGAATGGCAACTAGCGGCATGGCACTGGAGCGTCCGGACAATCGAAGCAGTGTACCGCACCAGGAACGCTAAGTCAAGACCTATTTTCAACACATATCTACTGGCTAATGTCATCAGATTCCAGCGCACAGGCTGAAAGCCTGTGCTACGACGGCGGACACCCTTCGACTTCGCTCAGGATGACGAGGCGACAGGTGCCGGCCTAACCCTTCGACTAGCTCACGGCGAGCTGAAGGCCCCCTACGTGAGCCGAAGGAGGGATTCTTCGGGCCGGCAAAATGCCTGCGGTACGAGGAGAGATCCTTCGCTTCGCTCAGGATGACGGGGCTTGGTCGTCGGGGTCGTCGTCGAAGCCAAGCAGGCGGCCCGTGAGGTCGATCCAGCGAGGATTTTGCGATTCGATCAACGCGATCTTTTTTGCGCGCCGCCAGCCCTTAATTTGCTTTTCGCGGGCAATCGCGGCACGAATATCGGAGAACGTTTCGTAATACGCCAGCAGGGTGAGGTTATATTTCTGCGTGAAGCCCGGCACTTGTTTCTGTTTATGCTCGCCCACACGTTTTGCCAGATTGCGCGTCACACCCGTATAGAGCACGCGCGATGGGCCCGTCATGATGTAAACGTAAGAAGGTCGCAGTGGGTCCTTCATCCGTCACCTGCCGGCAAGGATTTTACCGTCATTCCGAGCGCAGCGAGGAATCGCTCCGCGCACGCAAGCGAAGAGGGATTCTTCGGGGCGGCAAAACCCGCCGGCCCTCAGAATGACGGGACTATGAGAGCTACCAGGAGAAATTGTCGGGGCCGAGTTTGATTTCGAGGAAGCCTTCGGAGGGGAGGACGTCAATGGGCAGGCCGCCTTCCCAGACGGAGGCGGCGAGGCCGAAGGAAGAAGTGGCGAGTGGCGAGTGGTGAGTGGCGAGAGGAGATGAAACAGGAGGAAGGGACGACGAATCAGTGTCGAGTGGCCCTTCGGCTTCGCTCAGGGCAGGCGAGGGGCGAGTGACGTGGGGAGGAAAAATCATTTCGCGGGGGATGCGGACTTCGAGGATACGGCCGAAGGCTACGGTGATTCCTTCGGGAAGATTGAGCAGGCAGGCGTCGCCGCGTTCCACTTCGAAGCGCTGCAGCTTCCCTTCCTCGACGTGGGCCACGATGCGCAGTTCGTCCTGCGCAGCGATGGTGACGCGGAATTCGCACTCCTGCAATTCCTCCATGGCTTCGCGGAAAGGCTCGACGCGCAAGTAAAAATTATTTTCATCGAAGCCGTAGTGCAGCTCGTGCAGCGTGTAGGAGCGGCCGTGCATGGCGCCGCTCTGGCGGTCGGCGGAGTACAGCCCGGCGCCCAGCCATTCGAAGTAGGAGCTGACGCGGCCGTCCACCTGCACTTCGAGGAACGCGCCCGGGGGCACCACAAACGCGCGCTCGGGACGCTTCTTGATGGGATGAGCCAGCTCTTCGGGGGCTTCCGCGCCGAGCACGGCGTACACTTCCGTCAAATGCTTGCGGTAGAGGGCGTCGAATTCCGGGTCGCTGGCGGAGCTGTGCTCAGGGCCGTACCACCAATTCCAGTCGCTGCCCTCGGCGGCGAGCAGGGATTCGTAGGCGGCGGCGAATTGCAGGGCATTGGGCGCATCGGGCGCGCCTTCCTTCAGGCGTTTTTCGGCGCGAGAGTAGAAGTCGCGCGCGTTTCGCAGGAAATCCCACGCGCGGACGTCTTCCGCGTGGCCGATCCACACGTCGAAATTGGCGTTGATCCATGACGCCGGAAAAATATTTTCGACGGTGGGAATTTCTCCGGCTTCGCGCACGGCTTCGGACATGGTCAGCGCGCGGATGTCGGGGTCGGCGGCGATGCGCTTGTAGAACTCGCGCAAAAATTCGCGGCCGTTGCCCGGATAGTATTCCCAGGCGTTTTCGCCGTCGAGAATCAGCGTGACGGTGAGCGGGCGGCCCGGCGTGACGCGCTCGCCGATTTGGCGGATGCGGCGGTAGAGGTCCTCCGCGGCGGCCACGCCGAGCATGCGGCTGTACACGAAGCCGATGAGGTCGGAGAGATAGTGGTCGCGGAAAAATCCCACGACCTCTTTCCCGTTGCGGCGCACGCGCAGCGGCGAGTAGAGGCGCTCGGCATTCGAGGGGATGCCCGCGGTGTCGCGCCAGAAGCCCAGGTTCAGCGTGCGACCGAGCACGCCCTCGTCGGTGGCAAACCACTGAAAGCCCATCTCCGCGGCCAGGTCCAGCGCGGCATTCGAGACGGAGCCTTCCGACGGCCACAGGCCCGCCGGCGGCGCGCCGAACACGCGCTCGTGCGACTGCCGTGCGCGCACCAGTTGCTCGCGCGCGTCCTCGGGATGGCGAAAAGAGGGCTGCGGGAGCGGCGTGGCGGGATTCGACTCGCGGGCGATGTCTGTGTCGCACAGCAGCGGCAGGATGGGATGGTAAAACGGCGTGGTGGAAATTTCGATCTGCCCGCTGGCTGCGGCGCGGCGGTACGCGGGAAGCACGTCCGCGAGCAGCGCCAGCACGCGCAGCTTGAAGGCTTGCTTGTCCTCTTCGGTGAAATTGGCGCCGCGGTGGGAAAGCTCGGAGACCACGTCGTCGTCCGCCAGCCAGATTTCGTCCATCCAGGCAAGCTGCGAAAGCACTTGCAGGTCGCACCAGTCGCGCGGGCCGAAATTTTCCGCGGCGGCTTCGCGGCCCTCTTCTTGCAGCCGGTTGTAAAGCTCGACGAAGCGCGGCCAGCGGCGCATTAAATTCTCGCGATTGAGCTGGAAGGCGCGGTCCAGCAGCTCCAGTTTCTCGTCCGGCTGAAGTTCAGCGGCGGGCTTGAAGGCGAGTTGAAAAACCGGCTCGTCGAACTGCCCGCCGGCGTATTCTTCGAGTTGCGCGACCAGCGAAGGCACGGCGTTGAAGGTCATGTGCACGCTGGGAAATTCCTCCAGCATCTTCACCATGCCCCAGTAGTCTTTGGTGGCGTGCAAACGCGTCCAGGGCATCACGAAGCGCCCCGTGGAAGGGTCCTTGTACTGCGGCTGATGCATGTGCCAGAGCAGGACCAGGTGGACGCGGTTCATCGAGCGGCCGCCTCCCTTCCCGCCGCGGCGGACGTGCTAGAATGCGTCGCGAAGCGTCGGGACTGACACTTGCGTCTCATTGACCGGTACATCTGCCGAGAAATCATCTCACACGCCGCGCTGGGGCTGGCTGTTTTCACATTTGTCCTGTTCATCCCGCAGTTGGTGCGGCTGATGGAGCTGATCGTGCGCCACTCGGCGGACGCACCGAGCGTGGCGCTGCTGTTTCTGTGCACGCTGCCCGGCGTGCTCACGTTCACGCTGCCGATGTCCGTGCTGGTCGGCGTGCTCATCGGACTGGGACGCATGTCCGCGGACAGCGAAGTGATCGCGCTGCACGCGCTGGGCATGAACCAACGGCGGCTGCTGGTGCCGGTGGGCGCGCTGGCGCTGGGCACGGCGCTGCTCACCGCCGCCATGACCTTCTGGCTGGTGCCGGCGTCGCTGCGCACCTTTCGCTCGCTCGAACAGCGCTTGCGCTCCACGCAAGCCTCCTTTGAAATCCAGCCGCGGGTCTTCGACGAGCGCTTTCCCAAACTTGTCCTGTACGTGCAGGACGTGGAAGCAGCCGCCACGCGCTGGCGCGGCATCTTTCTGGCGGAGACGGGCACGGAAAACGGGTCCCGCGTGACCCTGGCGGAGGAGGCGATTGTAATCGCCGACCGCGCACAGGACAAGATCCAACTCCACCTCCAGAGCGGCAGCACGCACGAGTATAACCTGCGCGAGCCCGAGCGCTACTCGGTGACTACTTTCGGCGAGAGCGATATCCCAATCACCTTTGGCGAATTTGCCCGCGCCACCGCCGTGCGCACGATCCCGGCGGAAAAACCGCTGGGCGAATTGGTAGCCGCGCGCGGACCCGATTGGCGCGAAATGCGCGTCGAACTGCACCGGCGGATGGCCTTTCCCGTGGCCAGCCTGGTGTTCGCGCTGCTGGCAGTGCCGGTGGGGGCCCGCCCAAGGCGGGGCGGACGCGCCGCAGGGCTCATCCTCACGCTGCTGCTAATTTGCAGCTACTACCTGGTGTTCATCGGCGGCGCAGGGATGGCGCGGCAAGGAGTGGTTTTGCCCTGGCTGGGGATTTGGAGCGCCAACTTGCTGGCCGCGCTGCTGGGAATATTCCTGCTGCCGCGCATGGAACAGGTCGGCGCGGAAGGCGTCCTGACGCGCTGGTCGGAAGCCATCGCCGATTGGCGGCATCGGCGCGCGGCTGGCGCGGTAGCGAGCGCACCGGCGACGGACGCTCCGCCTAGCAAGGCGCCGGCCAGCGTGCCGCCGCCGGCGAAAAGCCGGGGTGCGCGGCGCTCCGGCAACGGCTGGCCGCTGCTGATGGACCTCTACATCCTCAGGCGTTTCTTTACATTTTTTGTTCTGATGCTGGCGGGGTTCCTGCTTCTCTTCCACTCCTTCACATTTTTTGAATTGCTGAACGACATCGCCAAGAACCAGATTCCCTTCCTGACCGTGCTGGAGTATTTCTGGTACCTCACGCCGCTGCTGATCTACCAGCTCCTGCCGCTGGCCGTGCTGGTGGCTGTCATCGTGACCATGAGCGTGCTGGCGAAAAATAACGAGCTGGTGGCGTTCAAGGCCAACGGCGTCAGCCTCTACCGACTGGCCATGCCGCTGCTCGGCGCGGGGCTGGTGCTGGCCGGGGTGATGATGCTCTTCGATAACAACTATCTCCCCAGCGCCAACAAGCGCCAGGACGCGCTGCGCAACCAGATCAAGGGCCGCCCAGCGCAGACCTTTTTCCAGCCGCGCCGGCAGTGGATTTTCGGACAGGGCACGCGGCTCTACAACTACGAATTGTTCGACCCGGAAAACAAGCTGTTTGGCGGGCTCAACGTCTTCGAGCTGAACCCGGAAAATTTTCAGATGCGGCGGCGCGTCTATGCCACGCGGGCCGCGTGGAACGATGCGCTGAAAACGTGGAACCTCGAGGACGGCTGGGTGCGCGACTTCGAGGGCTCCACCATCAAGCAGTACGTGCCCTTCCAGCAGACGCAGCTATCGGAGCTGACCGAGCCGCCCGCGTACTTCTTCCGCGAGGTGCGTCCCTACCACCAGATGAATTTGCGCGAGCTGGGGCAATACATCGGCGACCTGCAACAGGCCGGCTTCGACGTGGCGCGCATCACCGTGCAGTGGCACAAAAAACTGGCCTACCCGCTGATGGCGCCGATTATTGTCCTGCTGGGGATTCCGTTCGCCACAGTTTTTCGCGCGCGCACCACGCTGGGCGGCGTGGCGCTCTCCGTGGCCGTCGGCATCGGCTACTGGGCCGTGTCCGCGCTGTTCGAGGCGATGGGCTCCGTTGGGCAGTTGCCGCCGTTCTTGGCCGCGTGGTCGCCGGATACGATTTTTGCGTTTCTGGGGATTTACTTCTTCTTGAAGATGCCGACCTAGCCAGCATCAACTCCAATCTGAGGGCGGTTTGTCTGGACGGATTGTCAAGGCGCAGTCCCTTCCGACCTACTCTTTCGCGGCCGTGGATTGACACACTAGGCACCGAGACTTAGACTCTCGGTAATTAACGCAGCTCTATACGCGTTAACAAGCTATTTGAGGGAGCGAAGATGAAAACGAAAAGCCTTGTCGAACTACGTAAGACAGCAGAAAAGAGCGTTGCCGACATGCCCGATGGGGACCTGAAGGTGAAGGCTTTCGAAGTCATCTTGGAACATTTGATCGAATCACAGGGTGCCACAGCAAAGGCAGCTGGCAGAACTTTCGATGCAAGTTCCCGCAGACCACAAAAGAAGGTCGAGCACACGCGGTCCACGACAGGTCGCATTCTCGTACTTCGCGACGAAGGGTTCTTTCGGAGTCAAAAGTCCATTGCTGAAATCTGCGACGAGCTTGCCACACATGGTTGGCACTACCCTCTGACCAGTTTGAGCGGTCCTCTGCAAGTTTTAGTGCAACGGCGCGAGCTTCGGCGGATGAGGCACAAGAAGGGCAACAAAACTGTATGGGTGTATTCCGAACCTTGAGCAACCCTGAATGCCGAACGGTCCCGCTGACGAATTCGCATCTCACGTCGCGTCCCTCACTCACATAGTGAAGATGGCGAGGAGGCACGGCTTTGGCTTGGGCAGCCACAAAAATTACGCGCCCCGCGCAAGCGAAGCGTTGGCAGGAATCAGAAGGACCTTCATCTTATTACAGCGTAATTTCCCGTCGGACCGATTCCCCCGCGTTGCATTTCAATTGTCGGCGATGGACCCTCTGATAAAGAAATTAGTCGAACTTTTCCCATCCAATGTCGCTGAGATGCAGGAACTGCTAGGTGCGATTGCTTTCAAGACTAAGTCAGAGCTCGCCGCCGAACTGGAACAGCCCGAATCGAAGCCCTTAACCTCGGCGGCAGTTGATTTCTTGCCGATTGAGATCATTGAAGACAAACACTATATTCCAAAGAAAATTCTTTGGGAAGCCAATCGGTGCTACGACGCAGGTTGTTACAATGCCTGTGCGGCATTGCTCCGTCGGCTCATCGAAACTTTGATAATCGGAGCATTCGAACATCACAAAATTGGAGACAAAATCAAGAAGGACGGGGAGTACATCGAATTTGGTGCGCTCATTGGAAGAGCAAGTGCCGAGACAACTCTGAACCTAGGACGCGAAACGAAGCGAGTCCTTCCCGACTTAAAATATTTCGGCGACGTAGGTGCACACAGCAGAATGATGCTGGTTCGACGGCCCGACTTGGACAGATTGCATAATCAAGTGCGAGGAGCAGTGGAAGAGCTTGCAAGGAACCTCTAGCGGAAAGCAGGGAGGCTTAAGATGCTACCAGACATCACAACGATAATCGCAGCTTACGTTCTATTCCGTGTGGTTGAAACGTGGGGCAAGAAAAGTGCCGAATACAACGGAAGCGGCGGTTTCGCACTGGCGATCATTGCCTCGATTCTCGCTGGTCTCGTAACCGTTGTGGCTTGGTACGACATCGTAGTGTCCGCCTCAAGAAGCACAGATCTACTTCGTTAGGGACCTTAGCCTCTTCCTTGCAGCCGGGTGCGCCACCCTTTGCGCGCCTTCCGCGCAAAGGGTGGGTTCGCGCTACGTTTTCGCTAGGGGCACGAGAGAGCGGATCTTCTGGATCACCAGGTCAATGCCCACCTCGTTGTGGCCGCCTTCGGGGATGATGACGTCGGCGTAGCGCTTGCTTGGCTCGACGAACTCCATGTGCATGGGCCGCACGGTGGAAAGATACTGCTGGATGACGGATTCCGCGGTGCGGCCGCGCTCGCGGATGTCGCGGCCGAGGCGGCGAATGAAGCGGATATCCGCGTCGGTATCCACAAAAATTTTCACGTCCATCAACTCGCGCAGCGCGGCGCATTCGAAGATCAGGATGCCTTCGACGATCAGCGCGGGGCGCGGCTCGAGGCGCATGGTCTCGACTTTGCGCGCGTGCTTGGTGAAGTCGTACACGGGGCGCTCGATTGGAAAACCTTCGCGCAGCCCGCGGACGTGCTCGACGAACAGCTTGGTATCAATGGACTCGGGATGGTCGAAGTTTTGCTTGGCGCGCTCGTCCACAGGCATCTGCGGCAAGTCCTTGTAGTAGTGGTCCTGCTGCAAGACCTGCACGCTTTCTTCCGAGAGCGCTTCGATGATGCGCGTGGTGATGGTCGTCTTGCCCGACCCGGTGCCGCCGCAGATGCCGATCACAAGAGATTTTGCGCTCAAGGCTTCGCCTTTCGCCGCGCGGGTTAAGGGTTAAAGAGGTAAAGAGTTAAAGAGTCACACCCACGAAAAAATCCGCGACTCGCGGGGCCGGCAATAAGACCGGGCCACGTTTAACACTTTAACATTCAACCGTTCAACTCAAAGGAGCCGGCAAGATGCCGGCGCTACGTGCAACGTTCAACTCAAAGGAGCCAGCAAGATGCCGGCGCTACGTGCAACGTTCAACTCAAAGGAGCCAGCAAGATGCCGGCGCTACGTGCAACGTTCAACTCAAAGGAGCCGGCAAGATGCCGGCGCTACATTCAGCGTTTCTTCTTTTTCTTGGCGGCCTTCTCCTCGAGAACCGCTTGCGCCGCGGCGAGGCGGGCAATCGGCACGCGGAAGGGAGACGCGCTGACGTAGTTCATGTTCACTTTGTGGCAGAAGCGGACGCTTTCCGGGTCGCCGCCGTGCTCGCCGCAGATGCCAACCTTCAACTTGGGACGCGTCCTGCGCCCACGCGAAATGGCCATCTCCATGAGCTGTCCCACGCCGGCAACGTCCAGCGTCTGGAAGGGGTCCGCCGGGAAGACGCCGGCCTTGGCCGCGTCCACGTAGTCGGGCAGGAAGCGCCCGGCATCGTCGCGCGACAGCCCCATCACGGTCTGCGTCAGGTCGTTGGTGCCGAAGCTGAAGAACTCCGCGACCTCGGCGATTTCGCCGGCCATCAGGGCGGCACGCGGAAGTTCAATCATCGTGCCCACCAAGTAGTTCAACTTTACGCCGGCCTTCTTGATGGTTTCTTCGGCAACCCTTCGCGTGCCGACTTCCAGAATCTTTAACTCTTTTCGATCCAATGTGAGCGGGTGCATAATCTCAGGTAATACTTTAATTCCCCGCTTCTGGCAATCTACGGCGGCCTCGATAATCGCGCGCACCTGCATCTCCAGGATTTCCGGATAGGTGATGCACAGGCGACAACCGCGGTGACCCAGCATGGGATTCATTTCGTGAAGTTGCGCCACGCGCCGCGCCACCGTCTCCACGTCCACGCCGATTTTGTCGGCGAGTTCCTGCTGCTTTTCGTGCTCGTGGGGCACGAACTCGTGCAGCGGCGGGTCCACCAGGCGGATGGTCACCGGCAGGCCGTCCATCGCTTCGAAGATGCCGATGAAGTCGCGCCGCTGGAACGGCAGCAGTTTGGCCAGCGCCTTGCGCCGCGAGTCCACGTTTTCGGCCACGATCATTTCCTGGATGGCCAACTGACGTTCCGCGCTCTTCTCCGGTTGCTCGAAGTCCTTGAAGAACATGTGCTCGGTGCGGCAGAGGCCGATGCCTTCGGCGCCCATTTCGCGAGCCTTGCGCGCGTCCGTGGGGGTATCGCAATTGGTGCGCACACCGAGGCGGCGTACTTTGTCCGCCCACTGCATCAGCGTTGTGTAGGCCTGCGGCAGCGTCGGCATCGTCAGGGCCATCTTGCCCTCGTACACCGCGCCTTCGTTGCCGTCGAGCGTAATCCAGTCGCCCTCCTTCACCACGCGGCCGTTGGAGCTCATCAGCTTCTGCTCGGAGTCAATGTCCAGCTTTTCGCAGCCGACGATGCAGCATTTGCCCCAGCCGCGGGCCACCACGGCAGCGTGACTCGTCTTGCCGCCGGTGGCCGTGAGAATGCCCTGCGCGACGAACATGCCGCCAACATCTTCGGGCGAAGTCTCCCGCCGCACCAGGATGACCTTCTTCCCTTCCTTGGCCCAGGCCTCCGCTTCCTGCGCGGTGAATACAGCCTGGCCAACCGCCGCGCCGGGTACCGCATTGACGCCGGTGGCCAGCTTGCGCCGGAGCAAATCCGTGCGCTGCACGCTCGAGTCAATCACCGGATAAAATAGCCGCTCGATGTCCTCCGCTTTCACGCGCTCGATCGCTTCCGCCTTGGTGATGAGCCCTTCTTTGGCCATGTCCACGGCCATCTGGAACGTCGCCGTGGGAGTGCGCTTGCCGGTGCGCGTCTGCAAAACATAAAGCGTTCCTTCTTCCACGGTGAACTCGATGTCCTGCATGTCGCGGTAATGTGTTTCTAGAAGTTTGCGCACGCGCTCGAGCTGCTGATAAATCTTGGGCATGAGCTTGGACATTTCGTCCAGGTGCATGGGCGTGCGGATGCCCGCCACTACGTCTTCGCCCTGGGCGTTGAGCAGGAAGTCGCCGTAGAAAATCTTTTCGCCCGTGCTGGGGTCGCGCGTGAAACACACGCCGGTGCCGGAGGCGTCGCCGGTGTTGCCGAAGACCATCTGCACGATGTTCACGGCCGTACCCAGCAGACCGGTAATCTTCTCGACGCGGCGGTAGGTCACCGCTTTGTCGGCCATCCATGAGCCGAACACGGCACCGATGGCGCCCCACAGTTGCTCTTCCGGGTCCTCGGGGAATGCCTTGCCGGTGTGCTCCTTGAAGTAGGCCTTGTACTCTTTCACCAGGCCGCGCCAGCCTTCGGCGGAGACCTCCGTGTCGTCCTTCACCCCCAGCCGCGACTTCATCGCGCGCAGCTTATGCTCGAGGTCTTCCTTCGGCAGCCCGATGACCACCGACGAGTACATCTGCACAAAGCGGCGGTAGGCGTCGTAGGCGAAGCGGTCGTTCTTCGTGTTGGCTGCCAGGGCTTGCACGGATTGCTCGTTCAGGCCGAGGTTGAGAATCGTCTCCATCATGCCCGGCATGGAGCGCGCCGAGCCGGAGCGCACGCTCACAAGCAGCGGATTCCTGGCGTCACCCAACTTTTTGCCGGTGGCTTTCTCCAGCCGCGCGAGGCTGGCCTTGACCTGCCCGGCCAGTTCCTTGGGATACTTCTTGCCGTGCTTGTAAAAATAATCGCAGACCTCCGTGGTCAGCGTGAACCCGGCCGGCACCGGCAGGCCGATGTTGGTCATCTCCGCCAGGCCGGCGCCCTTGCCGCCCAGCAAGTGCTTCATCTCGCCGTGGCCTTCTGCTTTGCCTGCTCCAAAAAAATAGACGTATTTCATTCGCGTTTCCCTTCTGATCGGATTTTATGATGGAGATGAATTCTGGCTCGGAAAATTCCGGCCGACGATTCATGCTCATCGCCGTTGCGGCAACGGCTGCTGGAAATCCTCGCGTCGGCGCGCCGACAATTCGTGGCGCGAAATCTCCAGTAGTACTTTAGCTCCTCCGCTCACTTCTCTTTCGTGACGATCTCCGAAAAATCGGCGATCGTCGAAAACTCGCTCAGCAATTCCGCCAGCAGCGTCAGCCGGTTCTTGCGCAACGCTTCGTCCTCCGCCATCACCAGCACCTGGTCGAAGAAACTGTCCACTGCGGGACGCAGCCCGGCAATCGCCAGCAGCGCTTCGCGGCACCTTCCGCCGCGCTTGTGCTCCCCTGCTTCGCGAGCGACACGCCGAGAGTCGGCATGCAACTTCTTCTCCGCGTCTTCCACCAGCAAATCTTCGCGCACGTGCGGGAGCTTCCACGCCTCTGCCGGCCCGGCCTTCTCGATAATTTTGCGGATGCGCTTGAAGGCGGTGGCCAGCGGCTCGAAATTTTTCGTTTTGCGAATGGCCTTCAGTGCCTCCAGTCGACGCTCCACGTCCACCAGGTCGTCGGCGCTCGCGGCCAGGGTGGCGCTGACCTCGTCGTAGGCGAAGCCGTGGCGCTCCTTGAACACGAAGCGCGCGCGCTCGGCGATGAACTCCAGCACCTGCGCCTGCACCTTGCTGCTCACTTGGATTTTCTGCGCTTGCGATTCCAGGATGCCCGCCGCAGCGGCGATGGACGCGGAAAGCGACACCTGCACCTTGCGCTCGAGGATAATCTTCACCATGCCCAGCGCGGCACGGCGCAGCGCGAACGGGTCGCTCGAGCCCGACGGAATCATGCCCACCGCAAAGCAGCCCACCAGCGCGTCGAGCTTGTCGGCTAGCGCCACCGTGCAGCCAGTGAGGTTGCGCGGGATGGACTCCTCCAGTCCCAGCGGGCGGTAGTGATCGTAAACCGCCCAGGCCACTTCGTCGGCTTCGCCCTGTTCCTTGGCGTAGAGCCCGCCGACGATTCCCTGCAGCTCCGGAAACTCGCCCACCATGCCGGTCACCAAATCGCACTTGGAAAGCTCGGCCGCGCGGATAGAGCCGGCCACGTCCGCTTGCAGGTTGCCGGCGTTGAACCATTGCCCGGCAAACCATCCGGCCAGCGATTTCATGCGCTCCACTTTTGCGGCGTAACTTCCCAGGTGGGACTCGTATGTGACGTGCGCCAGCTTGGGTAAATTGTCGGCGAGCCGACATTTCTGGTCGTGCTGCCAGAAGAATCGCGCATCGGCGAAGCGCGCCTTCAGCACGCGCTCGTGCCCGGCGCGCACCAGGCCGCGGCGGTCCGCATCCATGTTGATGACCGCTAGGAAGTGCGGCGCGAGGCCCCCTTCGCGGCGCTCTACTGCAAAATACTTCTGGTGGTCGCGCATCACCGTCACCAGGATTTCATCCGGCAGGTCCAGGAACTCCTCGGAAAAATCGCCGAGAATGACCGTGGGGAATTCGTTCAGGTAGGTGACCTGCTTCAGCAGCGCCGCGTCGGCGTGCGGGCGCAGGCCGCGCTTCGCGGTCAGCGCGTGGATCTCGCGCTCGATCTTTCGCCGCCGCTCTTCCGGCTCCGCCAGCACAAAATTCGCGCGCAGCCGCGCGATGTAGTTCTTGCGCCCGGACACCGCTACCCTTCCCTTGCCCAGAAAGCGGTGACCCGATGAAGAGTTTCCAGCCGCCACTTCGCCGAATGTGAACGGAAGCGTTCGTCCACCAAGCAGCGCCACAATCCAGCGCACGGGACGGATGAAGCGTGGGCCCTCAGCGCTCGTCCAGTACATGCTCCGTGGCCAGGGAATTTCCGCAATCACCCGGGGGAGAATTTCACGCAGGATGTCCGCCGCAGGCCGTCCCTTGATGACTTGCTTCGCTGCCACGTAATCGCCCTTCGGCGTGGACACGATGGCCAGCTCGCCCAGCTTGATTCCCTGCTTGGCCGCAAAACTTTCCGCGGCGCGTGTCGGCGCGCCGACCGCGTCGAAGGCCACCGACTTCGGCGGCCCGGTGACTTCGCGCACCACGTCCGCTTGCCGCAGGCGCAGCGAAGCGCACGCTGCCACCAGCCGGCGCGGCGCACCAAAAGTTTCCACCACGGAATTGTCGAGCAAATGATTGGCGGAAAAATGTTTCTCAAGAATCACTTTAAATTCATCGGAAGCGCGAGCAAGCATTCCTGCGGGAATTTCTTCGCAGCCAATCTCCAGCAGGAATTCCGCTGCCGCAATCTTAGGTGTGCGCTTCTTCATGCGCTCACCTCGGCGGGCTGCCCGGTTTGCTGCTCGACGTAGCCCGCGGCGACACGACAGGCCAGCTGCCGCACGCGGCCAATCAACGCCGCGCGCTCAGTCACCGAAATCGCGCCGCGCGCGTCGAGGATGTTGAACAGGTGCGAGCACTTCAGGCACAGCTCGTACACCGCCAGCAGCGGGAAGCGCTTCTTCTCTTCCCTCTTGGCTCCGGCAAACGACTTCAGCAGCTTGGCTGCCTCCGCCTCGTACGCCTCGAAGTGGCCGCGCGCGGCTGCCGCGTCCGCCTTCTCGAAGCTGTACACGGAGAACTGCAATTCTTCTTCGAGCCGCACCTGCCCGTACGTGCGCTCGTCCGTCCAGCGAATATCAAACACGCTGTCCACGCTTTGCAGGAACGCGGTGATGCGCTCCAGCCCGTAGGTCAGCTCGACGGACACGGGGTCCAGGTCCAGCCCTCCGCACTGTTGGAAGTAGGTGAACTGGACGATCTCAAGGCCGTCGAGCAGCACCTGCCAGCCAATGCCCCAGGCTCCCAGCGTGGGCGATTCCCAGTTGTCTTCCTCGAAGCGGATGTCGTGGTCCTTCAGACGAATCCCCAGCTCCGCGAGGGACTTTAAGAAAAGGTTTTGAATGTCCGCAGGCGCGGGTTTCAGGATGACTTGATACTGCGTGTGCTTGTAAAGACGGTTGGGATTCTCGCCGTAGCGGCCGTCGGTGGGCCGCCGGCTGGGCTGCACGTAACCGACGCGGTACGGAGCGGGCCCCAGCACGCGCAGAAAAGTCTCCGGGTGCATGGTGCCGGCGCCCATCTCCACATCATAGGGTTGCTGCAGGATGCAGCCCTGCGCCGACCAGAACTTCTGCAGCTTGAAGAGGACGTCCTGAAATGCCAGGCCGCTGGCTTTGCGCTTTGGTTTCGGCTTCGCTTTCTTGCTCAAACTTTGCTCTCCATCATCCGGCGCGTGGTCAGCTTGCGCTCGATCTGGTGCTCGATCAATTCCAGCAGGTGCCCGGTCAGGTCCGCCGCGGGGGGAGCCGCACCAACTTCTTCCACCAGCTTATCCAACCGCTGCGAAAGCATCTTCTTCGCGGCCACCAAGCTTTCAGTGGCAATCGGCCGCATCGCCGGCAGCCGGCATTTCTCGCACGCCAGGCCGTGGCGCAACGCGGACGCGTACACCTTGCTCCCTGTCAGTTCCCCGCTGCATCGTACGCAGCGGTCCAATTCCGGCAGCCAGCCCGCGAGCTTCACCGTCCACAGGACGAAGTAAGCCAGCGGTAACTCCGGCTTGCGCGTGGCCTTCACCGCCCGCGCGGTCACCAGCACCAGGCGGAAAGCCGCGTCGGATGCCTCGCGCTCCGGCAGCACCGCTTCTGTAATCTCGCTGACTTGGGCCAGGGCCAGTCCGCAGGAGTAGTCGCTCTGCGTTTCCATGAACGACTCGAGAAGTTCGCACTGATTGATGCGCACCAGGTCGCGCGTCTCGCGCTCGAAAAACCAGATGCGGATGTACGAGAGCGGCTCAAGCGTGGAACCGAAGCGGCTCTTGGTGCGCCGGGCGCCGGCCGCCACGCCGCGCATGCGACCCCACGTGCGGCTCAGGAAGCTGACCAGGCGATCCCCTTCACCCAGTGGATACGTGCGCAGGACGATCGCTTCCGACTCCCTCAGCGGCATCTGCGTGTCGGCATGCCGACATGCGCCAGTAACGAAATTCGCGAGCACGCCGGCAAAACTAAAACAAAAACTTGTACCACACGCGCGCAGTCGAAGCAATTACTGATTCCAACTTTCGCAAGAAAAAACGTTCAACGTTGAATGTTGAATGGTTGAACGAAAGCAGGGAGCAGGTTGCAGGAATCAGGCGCGGCAGCGAGAGAAGTGAAACTTCGATACCCCGCACCGCAGAATCTCTTGTGAATGAAGAAGATTCAAAGCCTTCCCGATTACGTTAACCGGGCACCTTTTTGCCTGCCATTATCAGACGCAATGGTCTGTCGTGGCGCCGAACCTGAAATCGCGCGATTACAAATCACTCCATTGCGCCTTTACGCGCGCAGCAACCCTCGCGGAAGGACGCCACGTTCAACATTCAACGCTTCAACATGCAACCTTGCGCTTGCAATTCCCGCCCGCTCCGCTACAGTGATTCGCTGATGGAAATCAGCGCTTCCAATGTGGACGTCGTCGGCGTCGGCCTCAACGCTACCGACACGCTCATTCGCCTGCCCCACTTCCCCGCCTTCGATTCCAAAGTTGAGTTTCTCTCTGCGGACATTTTGCCCGGCGGCCAGGTGGCCAGCGCCATGGTGGCCTGCGCCGCGTGGGGAATTCGCGCACGCTACATCGGCAAGGTCGGCGACGACCACGCCGCGCAGATGCAACTTTCCGAGCTCACGCGCGCGGGAGTGGAGTCTCACCTCATCTCTGTGCCGCATTGCACCAGCCAGACGGCGTATATTCTGGTGGACGAGAAGACCGGTGAGCGCACCATCCTGTGGCGGCGCGATCCGCGACTTGCCCTGCGGCCCGAGGAGATTCAACGCGAGTGGATCGTCGCCGCCCGCGCCCTTCACGTGGACGGCCACGATACCGCCGCCGCAGCGCAGGCAGCCCGCTGGGCGCGCGAAGCAAGCATTCCCGTCACTGTGGACGTGGACAATCTCTATGCGGGCGTGGAAGAACTGCTGAAGCACGTGGACTACTTGATGGCTTCGCGCGATTTTCCGGCGCGCCTGACGGGCGAGCCCGACCTCGCGAAATCTCTGCCGGCGATTCAGCAGCGCTTCGGCCATCGCCTCACGGGCGTCACCTTGGGTCGGGCGGGCGCTCTCGCCTGGGACGGCCGCCGCTTCCTTCCCTGCCCCGGCTACGTGGTGGACGCGGTGGACACCACCGGCGCCGGCGACATCTTTCACGGGGCTTTCATCTATGGCGTGCTACAGGCTTGGCCGATGGAACGCATCTTGGAATTTAGTTGCGCGGCGGCGGCGCTCAATTGCACCGCCCTTGGCGCGCGCGGCGGCATCAAACCAGTGGAGGAGATTGAACGATTGATGCGTAAAGGCCAGCGAACAGCAACCCCCGACGAGATCCTCCGCATCCGCGGAACATCGCGCTCGGCCGCGGGAGCGCCTGAATGATCCCGCTGCGCGACATCAACCCGCGGTCCTCGACGCCCTTCGTGGTCATGGCCGTGATCGCGCTGAACACACTGGTGTGGTTCTACCAGGTGTCCCTCGGCCAAGTCGCCGGGGAGCAGTTCATCTTCACCCTGGGTCTCGTGCCGGCGCGCATTGACGATATTTTCACCACGCACGCCGTCAGCGTGGGCGGCGCGCTGATGCCGCTGGTCACCAGCATGTTTCTGCACGGCGGCTGGATGCACGTCATCGGCAACATGTGGTTTCTGTGGGTCTTTGGCGACAACGTCGAGGACCGCTTCGGCCACGACAAATTTTTCCTGTTTTACGTAGCCTGCGGGCTGGGCGCGGGGTTGATTCACACCGCGTTCAACTGGGGCTCGTCGGTGCCCACGGTGGGGGCCAGCGGGGCCATCTCCGGCGTGATGGGCGCCTACTTCGTCATGTTTCCGCGGTCGAAGATCGTCACCCTGGTGCCGCTGCTCGTCGTCTTTTTCACCGTGCAGATTCCGGCGATGTTTTTTGTGGGCTACTGGATTGTGATTCAGTTTGTGGGCGGACTGAGCTCTATGCGTACGCACGCCCAGGGCGGTGTCGCGTTTTGGGCGCACATCGGCGGATTCGCCATCGGGTTCATCCTCGCCAAAATCATGCAGCCAAGACGCGTGGCGTACTAGCGGGCCACGCCCTGCTTGCTGACGTAGTCCGCCAGCCAATCCCCGACTTCCCGCGTGCCCAGTGGGCCACCCAAATCGCGCGTGGTCTTCCCTTCGTGGACGGCGGCGCGCACCGCGTTGTTCACCGCATCGGCCTCGGCAGTCCAGCCCAGGTGGTCGAGCATGATGGCCACCGTCTGAATTGCGGCCATGGGGTTGGACACGTTCTTCCCCGCATATTTCGGCGCCGAGCCATGCACCGGCTCGAACATGGAGAGTTTGCCGGGATGAATATTTCCCGAAGGCGCCAAGCCCAGCCCGCCGACGAGTTGCGCGCCGAGGTCGCTGACGATGTCGCCGAACATGTTGCAGGTGACGATGACCTGGAACTGCGCCGGGTTCTTCACCATCTGCATGGTCAGCGCGTCCACGTACCAGTGGTTGGACTCGATCTCCGGGTACTCCTTCTGCACCTCGGCGAAAACGCGCTGCCACAGGTCGTGCCCGAAGCGCAGGGCGTTGGATTTGTCGCTCATGCACACCTTGGTGAGCTTGTGCTTGCGCGCGTACTCGTAGGCGTAGCGGATGATGCGCTCCACGCCTTTGCGCGTGTTGATGTCCTCCTGCGTGGCCAGTTCGTCCGGCGTGCCCTTCTTGAAGATGCCGCCCATGCCCACGTAGAGGCCTTCCGTGTTCTCGCGAAAAACGATGAAGTGAATGTCCTTCTCGTCGCGGTCGCGCAGCGGCGTCAGCCGCTTGTCGAGCAACACCACCGGCCGCGAGTTGACGTAGAGGTCAAGCTTGAAGCGCAGCCCCAGCAAAATATCCGCGGCGTGCTTCATGGAGGGCACGCGAGGGTCGCCCAGCGCCCCGACAAAGACGCTGTCGAAGTCGCGCCGCAGCATGTCTTCCGCGCCTTCCGGTAGCGTGGTGCCGTCTTTCAGGTAGCGGTCCGCGCCCCAGTCGAATTCCGTCAGCTCGAGGGTCTTGCCGCCCGCCGCGGCTGCCGCTTTCAGCACTTTGACCGCTTCCACCGTGACGTCAATGCCGATGCCGTCGCCGGGGATAACCGCAATCCGTTTCTTGTCTGATGAGTTCGCTGCGATCATTTTCCTCCAGGCTGCGATGAAAAAATAAATGCAAATCAATCAGGCGGTGAAACTAGCACGCGTTCAAATACCTGTCAACGCACCGGAGAAAAGGAGATACGTAGTCAGTTTCGCCTTCGGCGGCTAAATTTCGAGAACGCCTCCCGCGTGAAACCAATCCAACACAGAATGATTAGAAAGAGGACAATGCTACGCCACCATGTTTGCGCATAGTGCGCCAAATAATAGAGGAACAGTAGCAAAACAACGCTGTCATCAGCGCAGCGGCAATCGTCAATAGCAACCAAACGAATCTCATAGTGGCCTCCATAGCGGCGGCCTTCAGGCGGGCAAATTGTCGATGCCCACCTGAAGGTGGCCGCTACATGTGCCGCTGGTGCTACGACCCTTCGGCTTTTGCGCGGCGTGGCATGCGCTCCGCGAGATACACTCCCAACAGCACCAGCGCGCCGCCGCCCAGCAGGTTGTGCGTCATTTCCTCGCCCAGCGCGGTTACTCCTAAAACCGTCGCCAGCACGGGCTGAATATAGGTAAACGCCGCCAGACGCGACGCTGCCAAATGGCGCAGAGCCCAGTAGTAAATCAGGTAGGCGACTACCGAGCCGAGCAGAGCCAGGTAGAACAGCCCGGCCCAGCCGCGCCAGCTTACCGCGCCCCAGTCCAGCGTCCGCGCGCGCCAGAGGGCGATCGGCAGCACCAGCAGCGCCCCGGAGATGTACAGGTACAAGTTCATGGAGATCGTGTCGTACTTCGGCGCGATGCGCTTGCTGAGCACGGTGTAGCACGCAAACGAAAACGAGCCGGCAAACGTAATCAGGTCGCCCTTGAGCGTCCCCGCGTGCAGGCTGATGCCCTTCTCCAGCGCCAGCAGCGCGACACCGGAGAACGACAGCATCATGCCAAGCAGCTTGCCTATCGTGAGCAACTCGAGTTTCTGAGCGCGCGCCAGCAGCAGGATGCTGATGGGGCCGGTGGCGATAATCAGCGAGGAATGCCCCACCGTCGTGGAGCTCAGCCCGATGAGAAAGAGCACCTGGTTGCCGGCCACGCCGAAGAGTCCCAGCCAGAAAAATCGCCAGTAATCAGCGCGGTCCATGGGCGTGCACGCACGGCCCTGGCTCGCGGGCCGGCGCGCCATCGCCGCGGAAATGACAATCATGATAAGCGCGGCCAGTTCCACGCGAAACGGCGCCAGGGTGTACGGACTCAGCTCTCTCAATGCGACTTTCGCGGCCAGGAAGTTGAACGTCCAGATAATCACCGTCAGCAGAATCATGCCGTAGAGCAGCGCGGCGGGAGGCGGCGGCAGGTGCGGATGGGGATGGAGCTGCGGGAGCGGGCCGCTCGTGGGGTCGCGGGATGGCGCGGGGCCTGTGCTCAGGAGAGAACCTCTTTTCGCAGGGTGAGCTTCTCGATCAAGTCCCTGCGAGGTTCGAAGCCGATGCCCGGTCCGCTGGGCGGGCGGATGATGCCCTGCGGACTCACGGTCACTTCCGGCTCGATGATGTCCTCGGTCCAGTAGCGCTTGCTGGCGGAGACGTCGCCGGGCAACGTGAAATTCGGCAGCGTGGACATGGCGATATTGTGCGCCCGGCCGATGCCCGACTCCAGCATGCCGCCGCACCACACCGGCACGCTGCGCTCCTGGCAGAGGTCGTGGATGCGGCGCGCCGCGGTGTGTCCACCCACGCGGCACAGCTTCACGTTGATGATGCGGCACGCTCCCAAATCAATCGCCGCGCGCGCGTCGGAGAAGCTGTGGATGCATTCGTCCAGGCAGATGGGCGTCTTTAGCAGCTTCTGCAATTCCGCGTGCGAGTAAATGTCGTCCCACTCCAGCGGCTGCTCGATCATCATCAGGTAGAAGCGCTCCAGGCTCTGCAGCAGCGGAAAATCCTCGCGGCGATAGGCGGAGTTGGCGTCCACCATCAGGCGGATTTTCGGAAAGCGCTCGCGCAGGCGCTCACATTCGGAGGTCTCCCGCCCGGGTTTGATTTTGATTTTGATGCGCTGGTAGCCTGCGGCCAATTCCTTTTCCACCGCTGCTTCCAGCTCGCTGAGGTCCTTCTTGATGCCGATGGACACGCCGCAGGGAAGCTCCTGCCGCGTTCCGCCCAGCAATTTCCAAAGCGGCAGGGCGCGCATTTTTGCTTCCGCGTCCCACAGCGCGGTTTCGATGCCCGCCTTGGCCATGTTGTGACCACGGATGGCCCCGAGCAGGCTCCACACTTCCGCGGCGGAAGAAAGTTTCTTGTCCCGTAGGATGGGCCACGCAAAATCGCGAATGATGTGCCACGCGGTCTCGATAGTCTCCGGGCTGTAGAACGGATGAGCGCCCGCGGTGGGCTCGCCCCAGCCGGTGACCCCGTCCACGTTGGCTTCCACCAGAAAAACCCGCCGCTCCTGCACGCGGTCGAAGCTGGTTTCAAACGGCGCCAGCAGCGTCATGCGGATTTCGCGCAGGCAAACACTTTTCACTTTCATGGTTTCATCCCCGGCACTTCCCCGAACGGCACCAGCAGGTACCTGTCTTCCGTGTCGCTCAATTCCAAGCCCGTCACGGCCCAGCCCCGCTCCAGACATCTTTGAAACTCTTCCCCGATGCAGCGTTGCGCTTCCGCCGCCTTCGCGGGGTCGCTCGTTTTCCACGCCGTCATCTCGCGCGGCACAATGATGCGCTCGCCCAAGCCGCTCCGCGAGGGCCAGCCCGCTTGCACGCTGCCCTTCTCCAAGGCCGTCACCACGCGCGCGCTTTTGAGCCACCACTCCGCCACCAGGCGGTCCGTGGGCATCCCGCCGTGCAGCGGGCTGGAGGTGATGCCGTACACATTGGGCTTGAAGCGCCGCACAATGGCTCCCAACCGCACGATATTGAAGTAGGCGTTGCGGATTTCCAGCGGATCGAAGGTCCACTCCACCAGTTCGATGCCTCGCCGCAGCGCATCCTCGCGCTGAAACAATTTCAGCATGCGCCCGATGCCGCGATTCTGATATGCCGGCGCCACCGCCGTCATGTGCGAATGCAGGTAGCGCTGTTCGCCATGCATCCCGGCCATGGCCAGGGTGAAGCCCACCATGCGCCCATCGTGCTCGCGGTCGTACGCGCCCAGCACCTGCCCGCCGGTTTCATCGGCCACCACAAAAATCGTCGCCGGTACCTGGTCGCGCTCCGTGCCGCCCCACACTTCTCGCTCCAGCTCCATGCAGCGCTCGAATTCGGCGAGTGCGTGACAATGGCGCACCTCGATGCCGTGCGCAGGCATTGCGGTTTCTTTTCCCGCCGTGCTCATGCTGTCCTCTTCGAGCGGTCCCACAGTGCTTCCATCTCTTCGCGCGGCACGTCCGCCAGCCGTCCGCCGCGGCGCGCCGCTTCCCGCTCCATCGCGCGGAAGCGCGAAACGAATTTCCGGCTGGCCTTGCGCAGCGCGATTTCCGGGTCCACACGCAAGAACCGCGCCAGGTTGACGGCCACAAACAGCAGGTCGCCGACCTCTTCTTCTACGCGCCCCTGCGCCCCGGCTTTCCGCCGCGGGCCCAGATGCTCGCGCAGCTCGCCCGTTTCTTCCTTCAGCTTTTCGAGGATGCCTTCCACGTCTTCCCAGTCGAAGCCGATGTTCGCCGCGCGCCGGGTGAGCTGGTAGGCCTCGAGCAGCGCGGGCAGCGTGCGCGGCACGCCTTCCAGGATGGATTTTCCAGCCGCAGCTTTGGAACTGCTCTCCCCGCTCGCAGCACGCTCCTCGACTTTGAGCTGCTCCCAATTTTTGAGCACGGCCTTCGACGTCGCAGCTTCTACGTCTCCAAACACGTGTGGGTGCCGCCGCACCATCTTCGTGTGGATGCGCTCGACGACGTCGCGAATATCGAAGCGTCCTGCCAAGCGCGCCAGTTCCGCGTGAAACACGATTTGCAGCAGCAGGTCGCCCAATTCGCCCGGCAGCCGCTTGTAATCCCGCGCGTCCAACGCTTCCAGCACTTCATACGTTTCTTCGATGAGGTACGTGCGCAGGGTTTCGTGCGTCTGCTCGCGGTCCCATGGGCAGCCGCCGGGGCCCAGCAGCCGTTCTTGCAGTTTCACCAGCGCTTCGAAGCACTCTCCGGCCGTCAGCGAGTGAGCTTTCTTGTGCAAGTCCGGAGGCGCAGCCCCGCGCGCACTGCGGCGCACCTCCGCGCGAGAAGTTTTCCGTAAACGCTTCCCTGCTCTCTTGGACTTGCTGGCTGGCACCACTCGCTCCCCGGCCGCAGGCAGAATCAAGTAATCTAAAGGCAGGCACACACTTTTACAAGCTGGAATTAACCGTCGACGCACGACTTCATTCGCGCCTCGACATTCGATTTCAGCGTTACGGGAATAAACGGTCCCAGTAGTGGCATTGTTGCTGGCCCTTCGCGGAGAGTGTTACACTGCGGGTTCATAGCACGCGCAATTTTTTGCGGGAGAGCGGAGTCCAGTGAGCCCAAACAAAAACGACGAGTCCTTCAAGGTCATTGACCGCCGCATGTTCACCTCCGAAGGCGAGCTGCGCCCGGAGGCCGTCGAGCAAGAAAAATCCGAGAAAATCCCCGTGCTCGCGCCGGCGTCACCCGCGGCTAATCCGGGCGCTGCGGCCACGCAGGCCGCCGCGGCTCCAGCACCTTCGAAAGAACCGCCCGCGGAAGCTCCGCGCACCTCCGCATCTTTTCAAAAGCTCATCGACTTCCTCGCCCAGAACGCCGTGGTGTGTCTCGGCGTCCCCGACCCGCGCACCGGCCAGGCGTTTATTGATCTGGAAACCGCGCGCGAGCTGATTGACATGTTGGAAGCCCTGCGCGAAAAGTCCGCCGGCAATCTCGCCCCGGAAGACGACCGCCTGCTCGCCGAAGTCCTCGGCCAGTTGCAACTCACGTTTCTCGACCGCTCGCAGGCCGTCGCCAAAGCGCGCCGCGAGAAGGCCGGCCCCAAGCCGTAACCTCCCATGCCCATCCTTCGGCTGACCGTCCTGGGTTCCGGCACTTCGATGGGCGTTCCCACCATCGGCTGCCAGTGCCGCGTCTGCCGCTCGGACGATCCCCACGACAAACGCACGCGCCCTTCGGTGCTGCTCCAGTTCAACGGCCACAACATCGTCATTGACACCAGCCCCGACTTTCGCCAGCAGGCGTTGCGCTGCGGACTGCGCCGCCTCGACGCCGTGCTCTTCACCCACGGCCACGCCGACCACATCCTCGGCCTCGACGACATCCGCCCCTTCAATCTCAAGCAGCGCGCGGAAATTCCGCTGTACGGATCGTGCGACACCCTGGCGATTGTCTCGCGCACGTTCGCGTACATTTTCGATGACGCGCCCACGCAGAGCACCATTCCGGGCGTGAAGCTGCACGAAATTGACGGCCCCTTCGATCTGTTTGGCCTGCGCATTGTTCCCGTGCCCGCGATGCACGGCGCGATGTCCGTGCTCGGCTTCCGCTTCGGCCGCGCCGCGTATCTCACCGATTTCAGCAGCGTGCCGGAATCTTCCCGCGCGCTGCTGCGCGACCTCGACGACTTCATCCTCGACGCGCTGCGCTTCGACCCGCATCCCATGCACTCCAGCGTGGACGAGTCGCTCGCCCTCATCGCCGAGCTGAAGCCCAAGCGCGCCTACTTCACGCACATTGCGCACGACCTCGCGCATGAAGAGGTCAATGCCAAGCTGCCCGCGCACGTGCGGCTTTCCTACGACGGGCTTACTTTCGAGGTGGCCTGCTGATGCCGCTGCAAATCTGCGTTTCGCCGGAGGGCTGGGCCGAGCAGTTCGGTCCCGATGCGGCGGGACACCGCCTGAAATCGGTCATCACCATCGGCAACTTCGACGGCTTGCACCTCGGACATCAGAAAATTATTGACCGCCTCATCGAGCGGGCGCGCGCGCTGAACGCCATCGCCGGCGTGGTTACCTTCGACCCGCACCCCACCAAGGTGCTGCGCCCCGAAGCGGCGCCGCAATTGATTTTTCCGATGGAGCACCGGCTGGTGGGCCTGGACCAGATGGGCCTGGACGCTGCGCTCGTGCTCACCTTCGACCGCGAACTCTCGCAGCTGAGCGCGGAAGATTTTGTGCGCCAGATTCTGGTGGACAAGCTGCGCACCTGCCTCATCCTGGTCGGCGGGAATTTCCGCTTCGGGCACAAGCAGGCCGGCGACGTGAAGATGCTCATTGATCTGGGAATGAAGCTTGGCTTCGACGTGGAAGTGATCACACCCGTGGTGATGCGCCACGAAGTAGTGTCCAGCACGGCCATTCGCGAAGCCGTGCTCGCCGGTCAAACCAGCCGCGCCGCGCGCCGCCTCGGACGCCCCTTCTGCCTGACCGGCCCCGTCCAGCCGGGCACCGGCACCGGCAAAAA
>JAMCWK010000084.1:0-16424 GCA_023481105.1 Acidobacteriota bacterium
ATTTTCGTTCAAGTTTTCGGTATTTTTCACAGCGCGTACTGAGGGAGGTCAGCGATTCCGGACATCGGGCTCATTATTCTTGCGGGCCAGCTTGGAAGTTTGCTCCAGCAGACCGGCTGGGTGGCCCGCGTCGTTCTGTTGCTTCTGCTCGGGTTTTCTCTCTTCTCCTGGGCCGTCATCTATCAAAAATATCGTCTCTTCTCCCAAATCACACAGGCCTCCACCCGGTTTCTGAAAGCGTTTCGCGCGGGAAAAGGCCTCACGGATCCGGCGGGAATTGCCACCGCCGGCACGGGCTCCACTTGCGCCGCCGTTTACACCGCCGGATATAAGGAACTCTACTCGCAATTGTCCGGCGCAAACCCCCACGGCGAAAAAGTGAAAAGCCTGAATGCTGTGAGCGTGAGTATGCAGCTTGCCGCCGCGGACGAAGTTCATAAGCTGGAGAAATGGATGTCCTGGCTGGCCACCACCGGTTCCGTGACGCCGTTCATCGGCCTGTTCGGCACGGTGTGGGGCGTAATGGACGCGTTCTTCGGCCTGGGCACTGCCGGCGCGGCCAGCCTGCGAGCGGTTGCTCCGGGCATCGCCGAGGCACTCATCACCACCGCGGCGGGCCTGTTTACGGCCATCCCCGCAGTGATCGCCTACAACCACTTCTTGAGCAATATCCGCGAGCAGGCCACGCGCATGGACAACTTCGCGCTGGAGTTTGCGGCGCAAGTGGAAAAGCACTACGGCTGACGAGGCTCTGCCATGCCGCAACTTCCCAAGCATACGGACACTTCCCTTTCCGACATCAACATCGTCCCCTTCGTGGACGTGGTGCTGGTGCTGCTCATTATTTTCATGATTACCGCTCCGATCTTGCAGTCGGGCATCGAAGTAGACGTCCCCAAAACGAAGACGGTGAAGGAAATTACCGACGAGCGTTTGGTCATCACCATTGACCGCGCCCAGCGCGTCTATTTGGGCAACGAGCCGGTGAACATTCACAAAGTGGCGGAGCTGGTAAAAGCGCACACAAGAAATCCGTCCTCCGATGCCATTTTCATTCGCTGCGACGAGAGCGTGCCCTTCGGAAGTTTTGCTACCGTAGTGGACGAATTGCGCCAGGCCGGCATCCAAAATATCAGCGTGGTGACCGAGCCCATCAGCAGCCGCCCGCGCACTCAATGACATGGCTTACGCTGCCAGCAACGCGAGCCCCAGCATCCGGACCGCGCTGGTGTTTTCCGTCTCCATGCACGCGGTCTTGCTGGGCTCGCTGACTGTTTCCAATTTCCTCTCCCACCGCGGCGAATTCTGGGGTGGCCCCGGCGGTGGAACCGTCAGCGTGGGCTTGGTGGGCAGCATCACCGGCGTGCCGCTGCCGCGGCCCGCTGCCACCACCACCAGCCGCGTGGTAGACGAAACGAAAGGCCTCTACAAAGCCGAGCCGAAAGCGAAGCAGGCGGAAGACAACGCCGCAAAGATTCCTGAGTTCGAGAAGAACAAGTCCAAGCGCTACATCACGCGCCCGTCGCGAGTTCTCGAAGACCCCACGCCGCCCCCGACTGGCGCGATTCCCTACGGGCAGGGCGGCACGCCGTCCATGCCCTACACCCAGCTCAGTGTGGGCGGCACGCAGGGCGGGCTGGGATTCACAGGACCCGGCGGTGAATTCTCCGGGCGTTTCCCGTGGTACGTGGACGCCGTGCGCCGCCGCATCAGCAGCAACTGGTTTCAATCCGCGGTGGATCCGGGCGTGCGCTGGGCGCCGCGCGCGGTGATCAGTTTTCAAGTGCAGCGTGACGGCACGATTGTAAACGTGCAGGTGCTGCGTTCCAGCGGCAACGATTCGGTGGACCGTTCAGCCATCCGCGCCATTCGCGATTCCAGCCCGCTGGAGCGGCTGCCGTCAGAGTACAGCGGTTCGAATGTCAGCGTGGAGTTCTGGTTTGATTTCCGCCGCTGACTTTGACGATGTAGGGGCGGGCTTCAGCTCCGCCCTCGGGACTTAGATAAACTGGGGGATTCAATCCGCATGATATTTCCTCGATCGCGTGTGCGTCCGCAATTCTGCGTACTGCTTGCTTCCCTTCTCTTTTTCGCAGCATCTCCCGCGGCGGCGCAGGACTGGTTTCGCACCGGCACCGGCCTCGGCGTGGAAAAACCGCGCGTAGCGGTAGCGGATTTTGCGCCGCGCTCGCCTTCATCGCAGCCTCTGGCTAACATTTTCACCGATGTGCTTCGCGCCGACCTCGAGTATTCCGGCATCATCGAAGTCGTCAGCAAGAGCATGAATCCGCTGCAATCGCCCAGCGTGCCGTCCGAATTCCGGCATGCGGATTGGAACGCACCGCCCGCTGAAGCGCATTTGCTGGCGTACGGAAATATCAATGCCAGTGGCAATGACCTGGTGATCGAAGCCTGGCTCTCCGACGCGCGCAACACGCAGGCCCAGCCGGTGCTGGGCAAGCGCTACCGCGGCGAAGTCACCGACGCAGAACTCCGCCGCTTCGCCCATCAGTTTGCCGATGAGATTATCGCGCGGCTCTCCGGCGGCACGCCCGGCGTCGCCAGCACGCAGATTGCTTTTGTGAGCACACGCACCGGCAGCAAGGAAATCTGGGCCATGGATTACGACGGCTCGCACCAGCGCCCGCTGACCAGCCTGCGCACCATCTCCTTGACGCCGCGCTGGTCCCCGGACGGCTTGCGCATCGCCTTCACCTGTTACGGCCTGGCCGGCGGAGTGACCAGCGCGCAGATCTGCTTGTACTCCATGGAGACGGGCAAGCCCATGGCCTTCATGCGCTACAAGGGAACCAATAGCTCCCCCGCGTGGTCCCCCGACGGCTCCAAGCTGATGTTCATGTCCAGCATGCATGGCGATCCGGAACTCTTCATGATTGATGCGAGCGGCTCCGGTCTGCGGCGCATCACCTATTCGGCGGGTGTGGACACTTCCCCTGCGTGGAACCCCAGGACCGGCCAGCAGGTCGCGTTCATTAGCGACCGCGGCGGCCTGCCTGCTCTTTACCTGATGAATGCGGACGGCTCCAGCGTGGAAAAGCTCGAATTGCCGGACATGGGTTATGTCATCGACCCGGCCTGGGCGCCCAACGGCCAATTGCTCGCTTTTAGCTGGCGGCGCCCCAATGGCAACTACGACCTCTACGTGATGGACATTGCCACGCGCCAGATTGTCGAGCTGACCCGCGACGCCGCGCGCAACGAACGGCCCTCATGGGCTCCCGACGGCCGGCACATCGTTTTCGAGTCCACGCGCACGGGCACGCGTCAGATTTGGACCATGCTGGCCGACGGTACCCAGGCGCGACAGCTTACATTTGATGGCCACAACGAATCGCCCAACTGGTCCCCTAAGTAGGACGGGCATGAGTCCATCGTCGCGCTCGAAAATGTTTCCGAATGGCTCTGTTTTTGTTTCACCGCAGAAATGTTGGTGGTAGGATGGACGAGTGATAATTCGCATCGCTCAAACGAAGTCCTGCAAGTATTGAATTCAATCCGTACGGAGGATTTGCATGCGCAGCCGTTCAAAGTTCGCGCTCTTGAGCTTGGTGGTTTTGATTCTGTTTGCGGGCGCTTGCCGGAAACAAGCCCCGGCGCCCCCGCCCCCCGCTCCGCCGCCGGCGGCTCCTGCCCCGGCACGCCCCACGGTGACGCTGCAGGCTTCGCAGACGTTTATTCAGCGCGGCGATGGCTGAACCTTGAACTGGTCATCCACCAACGCCACGGAATTGACGCTGGCCCCAGGCATCGGTCGTGTCGCGCCGGAAGGCTCCACGCGCGTGACCCCGGCGGATTCTATGACCTATACCATCACGGCAACCGGGCCGGGCGGCACGGCGGACATGAGCGTGCGCATTACTGTTGCGGCGCCGCCTCCTCCGCCTCCTCCGCCGGCGCCCACGGCTACTATGGAAGAGCTGTTCCGCACGAATGTACGGGACGCCTTCTTCGATTACGATCAATACGATATCCGCGCGGATGCGCGCGACGCGCTGGCCCGCACCGCGGAGTTCCTACGCTCGCATCCTGAAATTCGCGTCGTCATCGAAGGTCACTGCGACGAGCGCGGTTCCACGGAATACAACCTTGGCCTCGGCGAGCGCCGCGCGCAGGCCGTGCGCCAATTCATGATCTCGCTGGGCGTTTCTGCCGATCGCATGGACACCGTCAGCCTGGGCAAAGAGCGCCCCTTTTGCACGACGAGCGCGGAAGACTGCTGGCAACAGAACCGCCGCGGACACTTCGTCCTGGCGCGCTAGCCGTTTTAGTCCCGAGTCCCGAAGCTTCGGGATCGGGATTCGGCACGCCCTCGGTGCCGCAGCCGGCATCGAATAGAAGTGGAGGAATAATCTTGCGAATCCGCTTTATATCGCTCTCCGTCGCGGTGGTCGCCGTGGCTTCGGCCCTCTTCGCCCCGGCGCCGGCGGCCGCACAGAAAAAAGAGATCATCCAGCTCCAGGCGGACATGGAGCGCCTGATGCAGACGCAGCGCGAGCTGCAGCGCACCGTGGACGAAAAGAACGCCGTGTTGAAAACCCTGGTGGAGCAGTCGCTGGATGCCATCAACAAATTGAACACCTCGCTGGGCGTGCTGCAAAAGAGCATTCAGGACGCCCAGGCCAATTCCGGCTCGCGCATTGACACGCTCACCACGCAGGTGCAGGCCCTAGCCGATAACCTCGACGAAGTGAAGTCGCGCCTGGGAAAAATCAACCAGCAGCTCGGCGATACGCAGAGCGTTCTGCAGAGCCTCGACGCCAAAATTGCCGGTGGCATTCCGGCGCAGCCGCCCGCGGGCGCCGCTCCGGGTCCTCCGCCCTCGGCGGACGCGCTCTACTCCAATGCCCTGCGGGATTACACTGGCGGAAAGTACGACCTGGCGCGGCAGCAGTTCCTTGATTACTTGAAATTCTTCCCGGAGAACGATCTGGCTTCCAATTCGCAGTTCTATCTCGGTGAGATTTTCTATGCCCAGAAACAATATGCGGAGGCCATCGGGGAATACGACAAGGTATTGGACAACTACTCAAAGAGCAATAAACTCGCCGCCGCGCGCCTGAAAAAGGGCATGGCCCTTCTGGAGCTGGGGCAGCGGGCCAGCGCGCTGCGCGAGCTTCGCGAAGTGGTGCGGCGCCATCCTGCGACGGAAGAGGAGCGCCGCGCCCGAGCCAAGCTGCGCGAACTAGGGGCCTCGGTGCCCGCGCCAAAAGGCTAGCCTGTCTTTTCAATTTCCGATATAACAGTGTGGCTCTTGCGTAATTGGGGTTCCCCGATTTTCGTTTTTCGATTTTCGCTCTTTTCGACTGCGAGGACGCACATGTCTGTAAACAAAGTAATCCTGGTCGGCCGCTTGGGACGCGATCCTGAGTCGCGTTTCACTGGAAGCGGCCAGGCCGTCTGCAATTTCAGCCTGGCCACCGACCGCTCCTATAAGGACCGCAACGGCCAGACGCAGAAGCAAACCGAGTGGCACAAGATCGTCGCCTGGGGCAAGCTGGCGGAAATCTGCCAGAAGTATCTGAAGAAAGGCTCGCAGATTTTTGTCGAAGGCCGCATTCAGTCGCGGCAGTGGGAAGACCAGCAGGGGCAGAAGCGCACGGCGTTCGAAATCGTCGCCAATGAAATGCGCATGCTCGGCTCGCGCGGTGAGGGAGGCGGCGCTGCTCCTGCCCCCCATGCCGGCGAAGAGGCTGAAGCGCATGCCCCCGCCCCGGACGACGCCGGCAGCGCACCCGAAGTCAGCGACGAAGATATTCCATTTTGAAGAAAAACGGTCCGCTTGTCGCGCGTAATGTCATGGCACACTTGCCTATAAACCGGATGCTCGCATTTTTCAACAACCTTGCAATCCCGCTCGCCATTTTCCTGGTGGCATCTAGTGTTTCTGCGCAGAAAAGCAAAACACCTTCAGATGCCGAACTGTCATCGATTACCAACCGAGGACGCCTGCTTTACCACTACGATTTCGCAGCCTGGCATGCTACGGATTCTGTACAAGCGATAAATCCGTCTGGAGAAGGTATCTCTCGCTACGTAGCCAGAAATACAGACAAAGGCTGGGTGGTCACATTTGGTCGGATTAATGACGCGCGCGACAAATTCTTGATCGCGTATGAAGCAACACAAACTCTCGGCTCGCAAGAGTTCAAAGCGCGGAGATGTGATCCGCTAAAGGAAGACTCAGATTTTTATTTGTTGGCGGCCAAAGCCATTGATACGGCCTTGAAGGATTTCCAAGGGCAGAAGCGGCCCTACAACGTTGCCGTGCTCCCAGCCGCTTCCAATCAGCTGTATGTCTATGTCCTTCCGGCGCAGACGGTTGATGGCATCTACCCACTAGGAGGAGATGTTCGCTACTTAATTTCCGCCGACGGCTCGACAATCGTGGAGAAGCGTCAAATGCACAAGACCATTCTCGAATTCAAGTCCTCAGATTCCTCTGTGAAAACGGAGGGCGGGATCCACACTCACGTCCTGAGCGAACTTCCCGAGGACAGCGATGTCTTTTACGTGCTGACCAGAAAGCCTTCCGTCCCGGAGTACATCGGAACCAAACAAGGCATTTTTATCATCAAAACGGATGGTTCGATTGTCCGCGGAAAGTAGCCTTGAAGGCCCCTATTCATACCGCAGAGCTTCAATCGGGTCGAGCTGCGCCGCTTTGCGCGCCGGATAAAAACCGAAGAACACGCCCACGCCAACGGAGAAGAACGCCGCCAGCACAATGGCTTGCGTAGAAAGCACCGTCGGCCACGTCAACAGGTTGCTGATCAAAAACGACAGCCCAATCCCCACGACAATCCCCACCAGCCCCCCCATCATGCTTAGCGTGACCGCTTCCACCAGGAACTGAAGCTGCACGTCGGTTTCCGTGGCGCCCACCGCCATGCGCACGCCGATTTCCCGCGTCCGCTCGGTCACGCTCACCAGCATGATGTTCATGATGCCGATGCCGCCGACGAGCAGCGACACCGAAGCCACCGACACCAGCAGGATCGTCATCACCAACTGCGTCTGCGCCGCCATGTCCGCCATTTCCGACTGCGTGCGCACGAAGAAGTCGTCCTCGTCGCCCTGGCGGATGCGGTGCCGTTCGCGCAACAGCGCGGTAATCGGCTGCATCGCAGCGATAGATGCGTCGGGCGAAACGGCGGAAGCGAGAATCATCTGCAGCCAGGTGACTCCGGCCAGCTTGCGCTGCACGGTGGTGTACGGCGCGATGATTTGGTCGTCCTGATCCGTGCCCATCACCGACTGCCCTTTGGATTCCAGCAGCCCGATCACCCGGAAGGGCAGGTTGCGGATGCGGATCTGTTTGCCGATGGGGTCTTCCTCGCCGAAGAGGTAGCGCGAAACCGTCGTGCCAATTACGCAGACGTTGGCGGCGGCCTCCACTTCCTCGTCGCTGAACACGGTGCCCGCCATGACCACCCACTTGCGGATCGGAAAGTAATTTGCGGTCGTGCCAAAGACCTGCGTATTCCAGTTCTGATTCTGGTACACCACCTGCGCACGGCTCGTCACTCCGGGCGCAGCCTCTTTAATCATGGGCACTTCCCGGGTGATGGCGCGGAGGTCGTCCATGGTCAGCGTCTTCACTGCGCCGTAGCCCATGTGCAGGCCCCCGGGCCGTCTGCTGCCCGCGGCGATGTACACCACGTTGGTGCCCATGTTCTGGATGCCTTCTTGGATCAACTCGTTGGCGCCCTGCCCGATGCTGACCACGGCGATCACCGCACCCACACCGATGATGATGCCCAGCATGGTGAGTGAAGACCGCAGTTTATTGCGGGCTAGGGCGCGCAGTGCTAGTCGCAGCGTGTTCCAGAAATCCATGGTTAGTCTGCCTCCGGCGGCGGGGCCGTCATTTCGTCATCTGCATCTTCGTCTTCGAGCGTGGGCAACGTGGGCAGCACATCGCATGCGAACAAGCGATCCTTGATGACCGTGTCGCGCCGCAGCTTGCCGTCACGGAATTCCAGCGCCCGCTTGGCATACTGCGCAATGTCGTGCTCATGCGTGACGATGACCACCGTCAACCCTTCCTCCGTGTTCAACTGCTGAAAAATATCCATGATCTCCACGCTGGTTCGGCTGTCCAGGTTTCCCGTAGGCTCGTCCGCCAGCAGGATGGCCGGCCGGTTCACCAGTGCGCGGGCGATGGCCACGCGCTGCTGCTGCCCGCCGGAAAGCTGGCTGGGATAGTGATGCGCGCGTTGCGCCAGGCCCACGCGCTCCAGCGCCGCCTTGGCGCGGCTCTCGCGTTCCTGCGGTGTGATGCCCGCGTAAATCGTGGGCAGCTCCACGTTTTCCAGCGCCGACGTGCGCGAGAGCAGGTTGAACTGCTGGAAGACAAAGCCCAGTTTCCGATTGCGGAGCCGCGCCAGCTCCGTTTTTTCCATTTGCGACACGTCCACCCCGTCCAGGAAATAGCTCCCTCGGCTGGGCTTGTCGAGGCAGCCGATGATGTTCATCAAGGTGGATTTTCCGGAGCCGGACGCGCCCATCACCGCCACAAACTCGCCGGCACACACTTCCAGCGTGATGCCACGGAGCGCGTGCACCTGGAAATCTCCGAGGTGGTAATACTTGTGCACGCCATCCAGACGAATGACGCACTCATCTTGAGCCTGCTTATGCGGCGTATCCATTGTGGGCAGAGCCTGGTCTCCCATGCATTCCACCGCTACATCCGCCGCATGCCGCCCATCGGGCCGGCACCGGGTGTACCAGGAGCTCTTCCGCCCACCCCGGCCGGAGACTGGTTTGCATTGGACTGTCCAATGATGAGTTCATCGCCCGGCTTGAGTTCGCCCTTGCCTACCACGCCCCTCAATTCCGTGAACGTGTAATCGGTCACGCCGAGTCGAACCATGATTGGTTGCAGTTCTTTATTGGGCAAGCGCTTCCAAATAATTTGCGGTCCCATGCGCCCTGCGCCACCGGCTCGGCTTGCCATTCCGCCGCCCGCTCCACCCGCTCCGCCACCAAACGCGCGCGAGGCTTGTCCGCCTGCTGCGTTGGCGTCACCTGATGGGCGTCCGCCTCCCGTTCCCTGGCCTCCCGCGCCGCCAGCTTTCGAAGCACCGCCCGCACCGGCCACGCGCTGCGCGCGCGGATCCTCGTAGGGAATTTCGTATTTCTTATAGATCGCCTTGAGCTCCTCTTCCGTGTAGTCCGGCTTAAAGCGCAGCGCGCCATTGGGAATCTTGGTTACGTTCTTGGCTTCGGCGATGGGCACAGACACATACGCCGTCATGCCCGGAAAGAGTTTTTGGTTGGGGTTATCGAACTCCACGATGGTGTCGTAGGTCACCACGTTCTGCACCATGGTGGCGTTCATGCGCACTTGGATAACTTTGCCGGAAAACGTCTCCCGCGGATAGGAGTCCACACGGAAATTGGCCGTTGCGCCGACCTTAATCTTTCCCACGTCCGCTTCGTCGGTCTTGGCATACACCAGCATTTTCGTGAGGTCCTGCGCGATGATGAACAGCGTCGGCGCTTGCAAACTGGCCGCCACCGTTTGCCCGACGTCCACGTTGCGCGCGATCACCGTGCCGTCAATCGGCGCCAGAATCGTTGTGTGCGCCAAATCCACCTTGGCCATTTCTGCGGCGGCCCTGCGCTGCATCACCTGCGCCTTGCCCTGCTCCAGGTTCGCCTGCACGCCCTTCAGCCGCGCCCGGGACTGCTCCAGTTGCGCCTCGGCCACCTTGACGCCGGCCACCGCGCTTTCGTAGTTGGCCTGCGCGGTGTCGCGGATGGCGGCGGAGACAATTCCCTGCTCAAACAATTCCTTGTTGCGCTTCATGTTGAGTTCGGCTTCATTGAGCTGCGACTTTGCGCGGTCCACGCCGGCCTGTGCGGCCAGTAGGTCTGCGCGCTGAGTCTCAATCTGCGCTTCGTAGTTGCGCACACTGGCCTGCGCGTTGGCCAGGTCAGCTTCGGCCGACAATAGCCGAGTCTTCAGGATCGCCGGATCAATCTGCGCGATCACTTGGCCCTTCTTCACGTGCGAGTTGAAATCCACGTTCAAGCTGGCGATGGTGCCGGATACTTGCGAGCCCACCTGCACGGTCGTCACGGCATTGATCGTACCCGTGGACTGCACCACTTGCGAAATGTCGCCGTGTTCGACCGTCGCCGCGTAATACGTCACCGGCCCGCGCGTCCCCACCTTCCAGAACCCCAGCAATAGGATGGCCACCACCGGAGGCGCCACCAGCATCGCCCGGTGCAAGACGGACTTTTTCCACGACGTTTTGACCCACGTGCTGAAATGCGTTAGCGGTGCCATACTTCTTTCCCTCATTCCTTTTGTAGTTTGACGGTGCTGCCGGTGAACCTGTTTACCTGCGTTCGCGCTTCTTGCGCTCCTCGTCGATCCGCCGCAGGTACTCCTCGAACTTGGGGAGTTGACTGGGCGTCAGCATGGAGCGAATGCGCGCGCGCCCTTCCTGCCGGGTCTGCTCCATTTGCGGACGAATCGTCGAATATGTCACTTCGTACTGTTTGCGCGTCTCATCCAGGATGGAGTTGAGCTTCTGTTGTTGCTCCGGCGTCAGGGTAAGCTCCTGCGTGAGCTGTTCCACCATGCGTCCCGGCCCCGACATGCGGCTGCGCTCGTCACGCCGCTCGCCGAATACCCTTTGCTCCGCCACGCGCATGCCCACGGCGCCCAGGGCCAGCCCCAACAGAAAAACCAGAATCACCAGCACCGTTGCTTTTCGATTCATCGCTCTACCTTCCGTTTCCATTTCCATTCGCCGCCAGGCTCATCAACACCTCGTTGGAGTCCGCAGGCTGGCGAACCGACTCCGGGAAAATTTCGCGCACTTCCGTCACCCGGGTAGCCGGCACATTGCGATTCTGCCATTCGATGCCGATCAAATAACTGAACGAGAGCAGCAGGACCGCGGCAGAAGTCAGCGTGAAGCGGCGCGCCAGCACTTCCAGCGCCGGCCAGAAATCCGCCACCATCTGCTTTTCCTCTTCCTCGCGGAGCCGCGCGCGCACACGCGTCCAAAAAATGCCACTGGGTTCTCCCGTTGGCTCCAGCCCGGCGCGCAGCAGCATCCCCGCCAGCCGCGCCGATTCCACTTCCTCGCGGCACTCCGCGCAACGCTCCAGGTGCGCGCTCACCTCGGCCGCCTTTGCTCCCGCCAGTTGTCCGTCCAGGTAATCTTCGAAGACGTCCAATCGCTCGCAGTATTCTCTGCATGCCACGGTTATCGTCTCCTCTCCCGCAGTCGCTTGCGGTAGATTTCCACCAGCCGCCCGCGCGCTCGAAACATCCGGACCTTCACTGTATTGACATTAATGCCCAGCGCTGCGCTGATCTCCTCCACTGAGAGCCCTTCCACTTCTTTCAGCACCAGCATGTGCCGGTCGTCTTCCTGCAATTCGTCCAGCAGGCGCTCGGTCAGTTGCCGCATCTCCGCGCGCCTCGACGCGTCTGCCGGCGGCGCCGCGCCCATCCCGCTTTCAAACGCTTCCAGTTGCCGCACCTGCTCCTCGCTCAAATCCGCTTCGTATACCAGCCGCCGCACGCGCTTCTTGCGCAGGTAGTCGTAGCACTCGTTGACCGCAATCTTATACAGCCAGGTTGAGAACGTAGAGCGCAGGTCGAACTGCCGTATCGAGACATAAACCTTGATGAACACCTGCTGCACCACATCTTCAACGTCTTCACTCCGGCGGAGGATCCCGCCCACCACCGCGAACACGCGCTGCAGGTGCGCGTGCAGCAACTCTTCGTAGGCGGCGGTTTCGCCTCGCTGCGCGCGGAGGATCAACTCCCGCTCGGCGGCCTGCGCCGGGCCCCGCGCACTCCGCGCCGTCGCGTCCGCTGCGACCGGCAACGCTTCGCTGCTCGCCGCCCGGTTCGCGCCGTTTGCTTCTCTCGCTTTTGGGACGTCGGTCATTCGATTCTGGTTACATTCTCTATGCTCTTGTGCGCAGTCTCCAAACACGTCTCGGCCATTCGCTCGCGTCGTCAAACAAAACTTGTTGACAGGATGATCTCATGCAATAATGCCTCCATGATCATCGGAGAACGTTTACGCACGCTTCGCGAAGTGAAGAAACTGTCCCAGGGGGATATCGAGAAACGCACCGGTCTCCTCCGCTGCTATATTTCCCGCGTCGAGAACGGCCACACGGTTCCCGCTATCGAAACTCTTGAGAAAATGGCCCGTGCTCTCGAAGTTCCGCTCTATCAGTTGTTCTACGATGGAGAGGAGCCTCCCGAGCTCCCCAATCTTCCCAAGCGCAAGACCGCGGATGACATCGCGTGGGGACACTCCGGGAAGGAAGCCCGCTTCCTGAGTCGCCTCCGCCGGCTGTTGAGTCGCATCGACGAGGGCGACCGTCGCCTGCTCCTGTACATGGCGCAGAAGATGGCCAATCGCTAGACGCGCGGCGGAAAAACATTTCCCTCCCCTTTGTGCATGTTATTTGTGTCTCTTATTCCCACTCAATGGTGCTCGGCGGCTTGGAGCTGATGTCGTAGACCACGCGCGTGATGTCCCGCACCTCGTTGACGATGCGCGTGGAAATCCGTTCCAGCACTTCCCCGGGCAGCCGCGTCCAGTCCGCCGTCATGGCGTCCTCTGATTCCACCACACGCACCGCCGCCGTGAAGCCGTAGTGCCTCTCATCGCCCATCACGCCCACGCTGCGCACCGGCAGCAACACCGCAAACGCCTGCCACGTTTTCTCGTATAGGCCCGCGCGGTGGATTTCCTCTGTGACGATGGCGTCGGCCGCGCGTAGCGTCGCCAGCCGCTCCTCGGTAACTTCACCCAGCAACCGCACCGCCAGCCCCGGCCCGGGGAATGGATGTTTCGTCAGCATTTCTTCCGGCAAGCCGAGTTCCCTGCCGATCTGGCGCACTTCATCTTTGAATAAATCGCGCAACGGCTCCAGTAGTTGGAACGGCATCACGCTCGGCAGCCCGCCCACGTTGTGATGCGTCTTGATGGTTTGTGACGGACCCTTCACGGACACCGATTCGATGACGTCGGGGTACAGCGTGCCTTGCACCAGAAACGGAATGTTCCCCAGGCCACGTGCTTGCTCCGCGAACACTTCTATGAATTCCCGCCCAATGCGTCTGCGCTTTTCTTCCGGATCGGTGACACCTTTCAACTGCGCCAGAAATCGTTCAGCGGCGTTGACGCCCACCACGACCAAACCCAGCCGCTCGCGCAGCAGCGACAGCGTGTCGCGAAATTCATTCTGCCGCAGCAGACCGTTGTCCACGAAAACGTTGGTCAGGTGATCGCCGATGGCGCGGTGCACCAGCGCCGCTGCCACCGCAGAATCCACGCCACCGCTCAGCGCGCACAGCGCCCGCGCTTCGCCCACGCGCTGGCGTATGGCCTCCACCGTTTCCGCGATGAACGCCTTGCGGTTCCAGTTCTGCCGCGCCTGGCAGATGCCAAAGACAAAATTGCGCAGTATTTCTTCGCCGCGGTCGGTGTGGCGCACCTCTGGATGAAATTCCACCGCGAAGAGCCTCCGTGCCGCGTCCTCGATTGCCGCAATGGCATTTTCGGTTCGGCCGCAAATCTGGAACCCTTCCGGCACCGCGACTACGTGGTCGCCGTGGCTGTTCCAAATCTTCAATTCCCGCGGGAGTCCTTCGAGCAGCGCGGACCCGTTCAGAATCTTCAAGTCCGCGCGGCCGTACTCGCGGTGTTCCGCGCGCTGCACGGTTCCGCCCAGCGTGTGCGTCATCCACTGCATGCCGTAGCAAATGCCCAGCACCGGCACGCCAAGTTGCAGCATCTGCGGGTCGCACTTCGGCGAAGCCGGGTCATACACGGAATTCGGCCCGCCGGAAAGCACCACGCCGCGCGGCTCCAGCTTGCGCACTTCTTCCACTGCTGCGGTGCACGGCAGCATCGCAGAAAAAACTTCCATCTCCCGGATGCGCCGCGCGATAAGCTGCGTGTACTGCGAGCCGAAATCGAGAACGACAATCCCACCGCGAACACTCATTCCTGTTCTTCCTCAGCCCTCGTCATTCCGAGTCCCGATTAATCGGGACGAGGAACCCCTCTTCATTCCGCCACGACGATGTTGACAAGCTTCTCCGGCACCACGATGCGCTTCACCACGCGCTTGCCATTCACCAACGGCGCCACCTTTGGATCGGCGATCGCGCGCGCCACCAGTTCCTCTTCGCTCAGCCCGCTTTCCACATAAATCCGGCTGCGCACGCGCCCATTCACTTGCACGACCACTTCATGCTGCTCTTCGCGCGCCAAATCTTCTCGATACGCCGGCCAGCGCACTTTCCCCAGCCCGCCCGTGTTGCCCAATATTTCCCAAAGCTCTTCCGATAGATGCGGCGTGTACGGCCCCATCATCAGCACCAGCATCTGCATCACTTCCTTGATCACTTCCGGCCGCGCATCCTGCGTGAGGGGTTCCGCCGCGTGCAATTCATTCACCAGCTCCATCAGCAGCGCAATGGACGAATTGAAGTGCCACCGGATTTCGAGGTCCTTGGTGACGCGCTTCAGCGTCTGGTGCGCCTTGCGCAGCAGCGCTTTCTCTTTTTCCGATGCCGTTGCCAGATCCAGCGATGCACCGGCCGCGTGCACATCACGCAGCCTCGCAGCATGCTTGTCCAGCAGCCGGAACACGCGGTGCAGAAATCGCGAGCAGCCTTCCACGCTTTGCTCGCTCCACTCCATATCTTTTTCTGGCGGCGCCGCAAACAGCGTGTACAGCCGCGCCGTGTCGCAACCGAACTTCTCCGCCATCTCCATCGCCGCGACCACGTTGCCGCTCGATTTCGACATAGCCGTGCCGCCCTTCAGCACCGTGCCCTGGCAAAACAGCCGCTTCACCGGCTCGTCGTGCGTCACCAGTCCCAGATCGCGCATCACCTTGCAGAAAAACCGCGAGTACATCAGGTGCAGAATCGCGTGCACGATCCCGCCGATGTACTGGTCAATCTGGAACCAGTAGCCCACCACTTTCGGATCGAACGGCGCTTTGTCGTTGCGCGGGTCGGCGTAGCGGTAGAAGTACCACGACGAATCCATGAACGTATCCATCGTGTCCGTCTCGCGCCGTGCGGGCTTCCCGCACTTCGGGCAAGTCGTGTTCACAAACGTGGGGACGCGCGCCAATGGCGATTCGCCCATCCCCGTCAGCTCGACATTTTTCGGCAGCAGCACTGGCAACTGTTCGTCCGGCACCGGCACCACGCCGCACACCCCGCAATGAATCATCGGAATGGGCGTGCCCCAGAAGCGTTGCCGCGAAATGCCCCAGTCCTTTAACCGGAAAATAGTCTGGCCCACCCCAAACCCTCGCGCCTCCGAGTCAGCGGTCATTTTCTCTATCGCTTCCGCCGAGGGCAGCCCGGAGTACGGCCCGGAATTCACTGAGCGCCCGTATTCGCTGTACGCCTCGCCCATTTCCTCGGAAACCAAATCGCTTTCCGCGTTCTGCACCACCACGCGCACCGGCAATTCGTACTTGCGGCAGAATTCGAAGTCGCGTTGGTCGTGCGCCGGCACGCACATCACCGCGCCCGTGCCGTAGCCCAGCAGCACGAAATTCGCCGCCCAGATCGGCAGCTTTTCGCCGTTGAACGGATTCACGGCGTAGCGCCCGGTGAACACGCCTTCTTTTTCCGCCGTGGCCAGATCCGCCTCGCGCACGTGCTGTTGCCGGAGGCGATTCAGCCCGTCGAGAATTCCCTTCTCCGCGCCGTCGAGCAATGGCGCCAGCAACGGATGCTCGGGCGCAACAATCACCGCGGTCGCGCCGTAAATCGTGTCAATGCGCGTGGTGAACACTTCAATCGCCGCGCCCGCCGCGCCGTCCACGGCAAACTTCACCCGCGCGCCCTTGGATTTGCCAATCCAGTTGCGCTGCATCACCAGCACGCGTTCCGGCCAGCCGCCTTCGAGCTGCGCGATGTCCTCGAGCAACTGCTCCGAGTACGCTGTCGTCTTTAGAAACCACTGCTCAATCTCGCGCGCCTCAACGCGCGTATCCTCGTGCCGCCAGCAGAATCCGTTCTCCGCCTGCTCGTTGGCCAGAACTGTCTGGCATTGCGGACACCAATTCACGCGGCTCGGCTTGCGGTATGCCAGCCCGCGCTCGAACATGCGCAGGAAAAACCACTGGTTCCAGCGGTAGTATTCCGGCTCGCAAGTGGAAATTTCTCGTTCCCAGTCGTAGCTGAACCCAAAGCGCCGGCACGCGCGTTTCAATTCCTGAATATTAGCGTTGGTCCAATCGCGCGGCGGAATTCCGTGCTTGATGGCCGCGTTCTCCGCCGGCAGGCCGAACGAATCCCACCCGATGGGGTGCAGCACGTTGAAGCCCTGCATGCGCTTGAAGCGCGCGTCGGCATCGCCGCTGGTGTAATT
>JAMCWK010000084.1:16434-22685 GCA_023481105.1 Acidobacteriota bacterium
TGGGAAATATTGGGCAACACGGGCGGGCTGGGGAAAGTGCGCATGTGGCCCATGTGCAGCGTGCCCGAGGGGTACGGCAGCATCTCCAGCACGTAATACTTCGGCCGCGCGGAATCCGGCACAGCGCGGAACGCGCCCTGCTCGTCCCACTGCTTTTGCCACTTCGCTTCGATTCTTTGTGGTTCGTACTCCGCCACCGATCGTTACCTCACTCGGTCAATGTCAGCGCCCCGTCATCCTGAGTCCGCCTTGGCGGACGAAGGATCTCTCTTTGTCACTTCCGTTTCTTTTTGAAGACGCCAGTTCTTCCCTTGCGCGTCTTCTTTCCCGCCGCCTTTTTCCGTCCGCGCGTCGGCAACCGGAATCCATCGCGCATCGCCGCGCTCTGGACAGGCCGCGGCGGTGCTTTGCCCGCCAATTTCCAGAGCGCACGCACGTTTTTCACGTCATCGCCGGGCTTATCAATCGGCGTTTCCAGAATGAACGCGCGGCCCACGCCGCCCGCGCCCGGCTCTTGCGCCTGACCGGCCGCGGCGGCCGCCAGCAACGGATGATGCAGAATTCGCCGGAACGCCTCGCTGCCGATTTTCCCTTTCCCGATATGTTCATGCCGGTCCACACGCGAGCCCAGCGGCGCTTTCGAATCGTTGCAGTGAATGATGAACACCCGCGCCAGCCCCACCGTGCTTTGAATCGCTTGCAGCGTTTTCTCCAACCCTTCCGCCTCGCGGATATTGAATCCCGCCGCGAACAGATGCGCGGTGTCCACGCACACGCCGAGCGGCAAGTCCGGGCAAAGATCCAGTATGAATTTCAATTCCGAAAACGTAGCGCCCAGCACCGTGCCCTGCCCTGCGGTGTTTTCGAGCAGGATGCGCAGGCTGCCCAGCTTGACCCCGCGCGCCGCCTGATGCAGCGATTGCGCCACCGCACTCGCGGCTTCGCGTGCGTCGCCGCCGCGGCTCGCGCCGGGATGCACCACCAAGTAGTCCGCGCCCAGCGCCACCGCGCGCACGATTTCGTCGTGAAACGCTTGAATCGAGCGCACCCGCAGCACGCGGTCCGGCGACGCCAGGTTAATCAGATAATTTGCGTGCACCACCAGCGGGCCAAGCTGCAACTCCTCGCGCCGCGCGCGGAATCGCGCCATTTCCACCGCGGAAAATCGTTCGCGTCCCGGCCCGCCGGAAGCGCCCGTTGATGGAGCGCCCACGTGCCACATGCGCGGGCTGGCGGAAAAAATCTGCAGCGCGTTGGCGCCGAGCCCGTGCGCAATCTCCAGCGACTGCACGATGTTTCCGGCGATGGACGTATGGATGCCGATGCGCAGGCTGCCGTCCTGCCATGCCGGCGGGCCCGTAGGCACCTCCGGCTCCGGACGGTATTCGTCCTCCGCGTCGTACACCAATTGCGTAATTGGCGGTTGCTCGTCCATACCCTCAGTCGGTTGTCTCGGTATTCGACGGCTGCGTAACCTTCCAGTTTAGCCGATGCCGCGCCATCCGGTAAACGACGATGTGCGGCCGCTGATGCGCTGGTTCGCGCTCGGTGTGGACTTTCCCCATGCCCACCGCCGATTCTCCCGCTTGGTGTGAAGCAAATGTGCTAAGATGGTCCTGCAACTGATGCTCTTGTAAAACCTTTGGAATCGGATGGGAGGCGCTGCAAGCTCACTCTTGCGGCGCTTTTTGCTTTTCGGAGCTTCGAAATGAGCGACACCGTTATCGTGCAGTATTTAGGCTTTGAAGTGCAGGCTTCCGTTCGCATGTACAAATTTCTCGTCCGCGAAGCCGCCACTGAGCCGCGCGAATTTTTTCTGGCCATTGCCAACGAAGCCTTTGACTCCCGCCGCGCGCGCTTTCAAGATGCGCCGGATATCTGCTCCCTGAAACTCCATCACGAACTCGCCGCTTCCTCGAACCATCCCCTCACGTCCCGCTTCCGCATCAGCGATGCGGAGCTCGAGGTGTACAGCACCGCCCACTGGAAAAAGTCCCAGCGCAGCCCGTTTCCCCGCAAGCCCCATTCTGATTTTTGACCCCGCAGATGATTCTCCCGGCAGAAACGACCTGGCGTTCCTTCCCAATTTGAAATCGGCATTGACGCGTACTGTCAGCTTGCGTATAATGGGTCGCGCAGGAATGAAAACTCTATTTTATCGATATTGTTTCGCCTTTACGTACCGTCCCGAACCTTTCGGGACGGCCGGGGCGACGTCCGCCACAGGTGGACATGGAGATGAGTTGAGCTAGTCAGCACTCCAACGAGATTCGCCGCGACCGGCCGCTAACCGAAAGGTTCGCGGCCGGTTTTGTTTTCAGGCCTCAGACATGGCCACTCGAACTGAAAGGAGCCGGGAAATGGAAGTCGCTCGTCGCAGAAAACGCATTGACGCCGCCGACCGCGCGCTGGTGCGCTTGCTCAACCAGCGCATGCGAATGTCCATCGACATTGGCCGGCTGAAGCAATCCCGCGGCCTGCCCCTGTACGACGCGGCGCGCGAGCGCGAAATTCTGCGCCGCGCCCGGCGCGCCAACGGCGGCCCGCTGGACCGCCGGGCGTTGCACCGCTTCTACCAATGGTTGCTGGCGGAGTCGCGTCGCATCACCTCGCGCGCGTTGCGCACGCAGCGCGTAACCTCGCGTAACCACCGGGAGGCCCGATGACGAGAAGCACACGCCTTCGGGTGGCTTTTCAGGGCGAGCGCGGCGCGTTCAGTGAAGAGGCCGCGCGCACGCTCCTGGGCAATCGCATTGTCACCGTGCCCCGCGCAAACTTCGCGCAGCTCTTCCGTGCCGTTCGTGATGGTGTTGCCGACGTCCTGCTTGCGCCCGTGGAAAACTCACTGGCCGGAGCCGTACAGCCGGTCCACGATTTGCTGCTCTCCAGCCGCCTGCACATCGTCGGCGAGGTTGTTCGACCCATCGCCCACTGCCTGATCGGGTGTCCGGGCGCGTCGTTCGCAAAGCTGACCGCGGTGCAATCGCATCCGGTGGCGTTGGCGCAGTGCGAAAGGTTTTTCGCCGCGTACCCTGGCCTTCAACGCATCGCCGCTGACGACACCGCCGGCAGCGTCCGCGAAATCATTGCTCGCGGCGACCCACGCCGTGCAGCCATCGCTGGAGAGTTTGCCGCACGTGCTTACGGCGCGCGTATCCTGCGCCGGCATCTCGAGGACCATCGCAAGAACTTCACGCGATTTTTCTTGCTCTCCCCTGCCGCCCAGCCCATCCGCGGCGCGGACAAACTTTCCGTCGTTTTCGAGCTGCGCCACCAGCCCGGCGCGCTGCTGCGCGCGCTGGAGCCTTTCGCACGGCGCAGCCTGAATCTTTTGAAAATTGAGAGCCGCCCGATTCCGGGCCGCCCGTGGGAGTACCGTTTTTATCTCGACGTGCGTGCGCGTGCCGGCGCGCCGCTCGCCGTGGCCCTGGACGATTTGAAGCGCGCCTCTTCGCGCCTCCGCGTCCTGGGCCACTACGTTTGTGCCAAGGAGAACTAATGGAGCCTGTCACGCCCATTTGCGACCAGGAATCGGAATGCAGTACACTGCAAAGTTTGCCGCACGCTCCGGTACGCTGCGGAGCGCCGACGGATTCATCCCGGGAGACCACCATGTTAGTCGTAATGCAAGCACACGCCAGTCAGGAGCAAGTGCGCGCTGTCTGCGAACGCATCGAGTCGCTGGGGCTGAAACCCCATCCGATTCCGGGCGCTACGCGCACGGCCATCGGCATCACCGGCAACAAGGGCGCCATTGACCTCGGCGTGCTGGAGTCCATGCCCGGCGTGGTCGAGTGCATTCCCGTCAGCAAGCCCTACAAGCTGGTCAGCCGCGACGTCAAGGAAGACGACACCGTCGTGCGCATCCCTACTCCTTTGGGAGAAGTCGCCTTCGGCGGCCAGCACGTCGGCATGGTCGCCGGGCCATGCGCTGTGGAAAGCCTCGAGCAGGCCATGGCCATCGGCGAGCGCATCGCTGCCAGCGGTATGAAGCTCTTCCGCGGCGGCGCCTACAAGCCGCGCACTTCGCCCTACAGCTTTCAGGGCCTGGGCGAGCCCGGGCTCGAAGTGCTCGCCAAGGTCCGCGAACGCTTCGGACTGGGCATTGTCACCGAAGCGGTGGACAGCGAGAGCCTCGACCTCGTCGAGAAATACGCCGACGTCATCCAAATCGGTGCGCGCAACATGCAGAATTTTTCTCTTCTCCGCCGCGCCGGCCGCGCCAAGAAACCCGTGCTCCTCAAGCGCGGCATGTCCGCCACGCTCGACGAATTTCTCATGGCCGCGGAATACGTCATGGCCGAAGGCAACTACAACGTCATCCTCTGCGAGCGCGGCGTGCGCACCTTCTCTGATTTCACGCGCAACACGCTGGACCTCGCCGTCATTCCCGCCGTGAAAAAGCGCAGCCACCTGCCTATTGTTGTGGACCCCAGCCACGGCACCGGCCGCCGCCACAAAGTGCTGCCACTTTCGCGCGCGGGCATCGCCGCCGGCGCCGACGGGCTCATCGTCGAGGTGCACCACCAGCCGGACCGCGCCCTTTCCGACGGCATGCAGTCCATCCTGCCCGACGAGTTCGACCAACTGGTGGCCGAAGTCCGCCAGATTGCCGCCGTGCTGCATCGCGATTTGAACTGAACGCGCGAACTAGAATTGCTGCTTCCGTGAAAATACTCTCACGATTCAATTCGCGTCTCGTCTTTCTGCTGGTGCTCATCTTTGCCGGCGCGGCGCAGCAAATCGCCAAGGAGCACCGGCCGTCCGTGCTCCGCCCGGGCCTGCGCATGTATGCCTACGTGACCAATTCCGCTGACGGCACGGTGACGGTGGTGGACCTTGTGCGGTTGTCTTCCGTCGCCACGATTTCCGTCGGACCCGCGCCTAGCGGCGTGCGCGCGCACCCCACGCGCGATGAAGTCTGGGGCGTCAGCACCGACAGCGGCTATGCCTGGGTGATTGACACGCGCAGCGGCCAAGTCAAGTCGCGCATCACCGTCGGCGCGGCGCCGTTTGCCGTGGAGTTCAGTCCCGACGGCAAGCGCGCTTTCGTGGCCGCGTCCGGCGCTGACAGACTTTCCGCGATTGATTGCGCATCGCACAAAGTCATCGCCACCGCGCGTACCGGCCGCCGCCCGTGGCTGGCCCGCGTCACGCCCGACGGCAAGCTCGTGCTCGTACCCAATCGCGAGGATTCCACGGTCAGCGTGCTGGACGCCGCCACACTGACCACGTTGGCAACGGTGCGCGTGGCCGCGCATCCGGAAGGCCTCGAGGTCTTGCCGGACAGCAGCAAGGCCTTCGTATCTACTGCCGGAGCCGCGCAGGTTTCCGTGTTGGACCTGAAGCAACTTGCGCTGCTCACCAATCTGCCGCTGGCCAGCGCGCCTGCGGACCTCGTCTTGAAACCGGATGGCGGAGAGCTTTACGTTCCTTCTCCAGCCACGCACGGTCTGGTTATCCTGAACACCTGGGCCAACGAAGTGGCCGAACACATTCTGGTGGGCGATGCGCCCTCGCGCGCCAGCCTCACCGCTGATGCGAAATATCTCTACGTCACTGATGCCGCCGCCGGGCGCGTGCTGCCCATTGAGATCACCTTCCGGCACGTCCTTCTGCCGATTGCTGTCGGCCGTCGGCCCGGCGTGGCGCGCTTCACCCCGGGCGAAGACATGCTGCTCGTCGTCAACGAAGACTCCGACGATCTCGCGGTCATTCGCCCACGCACACAGAGTTTGCTGACCATGATTCCCGTCGGCCACCGCCCCCGCGACCTCGCCGTCAAAGTATTCTGAGCCAGTCAGCTTCCTCCTTCGGCAACACGCCGGAAATATTCCTTTACCCGAACGGACTGCAAGAGCACAATGCGTTTCATTGGTCGGTAAACTTGAGCTCGCTCCTAACAGGAGGCACGCCGTGACGCGACGCCCTGGATTAAGCTTGCTCGCTTCCTCGCTCGTAATTCTGTTCATCGTGTTTCCCTTCACGTCTCAGTTGTCTCTGGCACAAACCGCACAGCAAGCGCCACCCATGATCCAGTGGGAGAACGGGCCGACGGTCGGGAGGCTGGGCGATGTGGCGGAGATCCGGGTGCCGCAGGGCTACCGCTTCACCGGACAGCCGGGCGCCATCAAGCTGCTGGAGCTGACGCAGAATCCGTCCTCGGGACGCGAGCTGGGCGCGCTGATTCCCGCCAACACGGAAAAGGACAGCGACGCGTGGTTCGTCATCTTCGAGTTCAGCGACACCGG
>JAMCWK010000084.1:22695-24505 GCA_023481105.1 Acidobacteriota bacterium
CGTGAAGGACGACGAGAAGGACAAGCTGGACTCGGACGCGATTTTGAAATCGCTGCAGGAAGGCACGGAAGAATCGAACAAAATCCGCAAGCAGCGCGGGTGGCAGCTATTTCATGTGGCGGGGTGGAGCAAGCCCCCGTTCTACAACCCCACGACGAATAACCTGACCTGGTCCATCCGCGGCGTGGCCGACGCGATGGGCAATGAGCCGGCCGGCGAATCCATCAACTACTCGTTGCGCATTCTCGGCCGCCGCGGCACGATGAACGTGGACCTGGTGCTCTCCCCGCATCAGGTGGATGCCGTGGTGCCCGAGTTCGAAAACCTGATGACCGGATTCTCGTACGTGTCCGGCCAGAAGTACGCCGAATTCCGCGCGGGCGACAAAGTCGCCGCGTACGGGCTGACCGCGCTGGTGGTTGGCGGCGCGGCCGCCGCGGCGGCCAAGTCCGGCCTGCTGGCCAAGTTCTGGAAAGTGATTGTGCTGGCCTTCGTCGCGCTGGCCGGGTTCATCAAGAAAATCTTCCTGTATTTCCGCCGCATGATCTCCGGCCAAGCCGCCGCGGAGGACACTGGCTCCCCACAAGGATGAGCGATCTCGAAGCGCTGTATCTCATCCTGGCCGCAATCTATTTGATCCAGTGCATCATCTGGGTCCCGGAAGATTCCATCTGTTTTCGCAGGAAACTGGGCGGCGCGTGGCGCGTCTCGACGGGATGGCTGCACATCGGTGCGTGGGGCCTGCGCGGCGTGCTGGCCGGTCCGCTGCCTCCTCTCGACGGATTGGTTGTCTGTGATCGCGTGCCCTTTGCCGTGTCTCCTCTCGGCGTGCTGCCCTCCCCGCGGACTTCCCTGCGTTCTGCCGGCGGCGCCATCGCCACTGCAAATTTCCTGAACTTTGCCGAGATGGAAAAGGTGCATACCCGCGGAAAAGAAGTTTTTTCCGGGAGCAAGCCCCTTTTCAAAGTTCCTACGGCAGGTATGGCGCAACATGCGGCGGAGATGCTGGAAAAGCTGCGCGGGAATAAGGAAGCCAAGCGCGCGGCGGCCATCGAGGCGGAATTTGCGCGCACGCTCGACAGCGAAGCGATTCGCGTGCGGCTCGACGATTGGCGCGGGCGCACGGCGCTGCTGCGCTGGCACTGCAATGTGTTGTTCGTGTACCTCTTCGTGCTGGTTCCTTTCGTGATCATGATTCGCGGGCTGGAAGCGACGTGGATTTGGTTGTTGGGCCTGCTGCTGGCACAGATGGCAGTGATTTCGTGGCTCTTCCGCCGCGCGCACCGCGCGCTGTTCCCCGAGGACAAAGAAGCGCGGTGGACGGCCACGTTGACCATCTTGCTTTCGCCGCCGGTGGCCATCCGCGCCAACGACATCGTGCTGCGCGATTTGGGGAGCTTGTTCCATCCGCTGGCCGTGGCGCAGGTGCTGTGCAGCGAAAAGTTTTTTCTGGCGATGGCTTCGCGGACACTGCGCGAGTTGCGCTTCCCTTTGCCCAGCGCCATCCTGCCGGGCACTCCCGAACACGTAGCGGAAGCCTGGGACCGCGAGGCGCGCTATCGCGCCGTCGAGCGCTTCGTCGCCGCCACCGGCGCCCAACCGCAGGAATTGCTGGCCCCGCCGGCTCGAGAACCTCAGTGCCTTTCCTACTGCCCACGCTGCTGGAACCAGTATCGCTTTGCCGAGGGTACCTGCCCGGATTGCGGTGGCATCGAAGTGCAGAGGTTTGAGGACGCTCCTACGCCGCCCACCCCGTGACCGCCGCGTTGTGCCGAGATTCAACACACCCCTACCCCCCCCCCATCCATCA
>JAMCWK010000094.1 GCA_023481105.1 Acidobacteriota bacterium
GCCAGCAGAGCGCCGCGGACGAACTGCGCAAGCAAATCGAAACGCTGCGCGCGGACGCGGAGGCCGCGCGGAAACGCGCGGAAGAAGAACAGCGCGGGCGGGTGGCTGCGGAGACTTCGCTGCACGAAGCCGCAAAAAACCTGGAAGAGCAACGCAAGGCGATTGAGGAAGTGCGCACAGAAATGTCCAACGCCTTTGGCACGCTGGCGTCGTCCGCGCTGAAGCAAAGCACGGAAGAGCTGCTGAAGCTGGCCGGGGTGCGCTTCGATTCGCTGAAAAAAGAAGCGAGCGGCGAATTGAGCCAGCGCGAGCAGGCCATCCAGAGCATGGTGAAGCCGCTGGCGGAATCCATGGCCGCCATTCAGAAAGAACTTTCGCGCGTGGATACGCAAGTGGGAGCGCTGGCGCAGTCGAGCCAGGAACTGCGCGCGGAGACGGGCAGCCTGGTGACGTCGCTGCGGCAGCCGCAGATTAAAGGCAAGTGGGGCGAGTTGACCCTGCGGCGCGCAGTGGAGCTGGCGGGAATGTCGCCGCACGTGGATTTTGTCGAACAGCAATCGCTGGAAACCGAGGAAGGCCGCCTGCGGCCGGACCTGATTGTGCACCTGCCCGGCGGCGTGGAAATCGTGGTGGACGCGAAAGCGCCGCTGCACGCGTTTCTGAACGCGGTGAGCATCCGCACGCAAGAGGAATATCACAAGGCGATGGAGGACCACGCGCGGCTGGTGCGCGAACATGTGAACCGGCTGGCGAGCAAGCCCTACCGCAGCCAGTTTGAGCATACGCCGAAATTTGTGGTGCTCTTTCTGCCGGGCGAAGCGTTCTTCAGCGCAGCGCTGCAAAAAGATCCCACGCTCATCGAAGACGCGATTGAAAAGGATGTGATCCCCGCAAGTCCGACGACGCTGATTGCATTGCTGCGCTCGGTGGCGGAAGGCTGGCGCGCAGAGCAACTGGCGGAAAACGCGGCGCAGATCAGCGAGCTGGGGCGAGATTTGCACGACCGCATCCGCGTGTTTGTGGAGCACCTTGCGAAGGTGGGCAGCGCCATCGAGGCGGCGAACAAAGCGTACAACAACGCGGTGGGTTCATTGGAGCAGCGTGTGCTACCCGGAGCACGCAAATTCCGCGAGTTGGGGGTGCAAGGCGCCGCGGAAATTCCGGACGTGGAGCCGACCGGGGTGTCGGTGCGACAACTGGCGGCGAGCACGACCGAGGACGAGTGAGACATGAACCCGCTGTATGCAGCGATTGTCGCCAGTGTGATTGGGAAACAGCGGAAGTGCGGAGCGTGCGGGAAAAAGCAGGTTATCGGAAGAAAGGGCAAGGACGCGAGGTACCACTGCAAGTTTTGCGGACACGCGTTCAGTAAGAAAGAATTGAAAAGCCTCCGGGCGGTCTGAAGACCGCCCCTACAAAAGCCTGCCGAAAACAAAACGGCCTCCCCGGAAATGAAGGGGAGGCCATTTTTTTGAAACACCAGAGGGCGGTCTGAAGACCGCCCCCACATAAGGCTACCAGTTGATCTTGATGCCGAACTGGAATTGCCGCGGATCGAGGGCCGCGGTGGGCTCACCGGCGCGGCAGGTGGACGGGTCAACGGGATTGCACAGCGGGCTGCCGTCGCCCACATTGAATTTGTTGGTCAGGTTGAACATGTCGGCGATGACGTCCAAATTCCAGCGCTCGCCGAAATGGATTTTGCGCGAAATACGCAGGTCGGTAGAGAAGAAATTCGGGCGGTAGAACGAATTGCGCCCGAGGTTGCCGGTGCAGCCGAAGAAGCCGGGTACGGGCAGGCCAGTGAAGAGCGTGTTGGTCGGCGCCCCGTTGGGCGACACCGGATCGGCCGGGCACACAGTGGGCGGCACAAAGGTGCCAACCTGCGGCAGGAAGCGGGAGGCCACGCCACCGCTGGGCACAATGGACGGCCGGTCGGTGTTCGACCCGAAGTCAATATTGAAGTCGGAACCGGTGAGCACGGTGAAGGGCCGGCCGCTGGCCCACTCGATGATGGGCGCCACAGTGAAGTCGGCGAAGAATTTGTGCCAAGCGCTGGGGTCGGTGTGCTTCCAAGGGCTCGTGAAGACGGCGCTGGTGACCCAGCGGTGGCGCTGGTCAAAGGTGGAGTTGCTGCGCTCCAGGTCGGGGCGGCGATTGTTCTGCGGGGCCAGCAGCGTCTGCAAGTCGGTGGAATCGTCAATCGCGTGCGACCACGTCCAACTGGTGAGGAATTCAAAATTCCTGGAAAAGCGCTTGGTGAAGTTGACTGTCAAGCCGTGATACACGGAGTTGCCGGACGATTCCTGCTGCATGACGTCGCTGAACGGAACCGGAACGCCGATGGTGCCCGTTGGGAAGCCCGCGAGCGCCGCAAGTGACACGAGGCTGCCGGGAGTGGTCGGAGTGCCATAGCCTCCGGGAAGCAGACCCGCAAAAGACGGGTTGGGCCCAGTGGGACGGAAGAAATTGAAGATGGCGGCGGTGCCGATGAACTGGCCGTTGAAGCCGGCGTTCGGCCCCACGCCCGGGCATCCACCCAACATGCCGAGAACGCTGGGAGCCAGCACGGTGATGCCGCAAGCGGTGGCTGTGGGCAGCGTCGAGGCCGAGGGCACGCTAACGGAAGTCGGGCGAGAAGGCGTCAGGCCGCCGGCAATGGCATTGCGGAAATTGCGGATCAGACGGCCCGTTTCAGGGGGCGTGATGTTGCGCGGGCGGTTGAGCTTGACGCCGTGCGTGTAGGTGTAGGACACGCTGAGCTTGTAATCGGACCACAGCTTGCGCTCCACGGTGAGATTGCCCTGCTGCACGTAGCCATAGCGGAAGTCCCGGGCCACGTGCAGAGTGAAGGGCAGCAGCGTAAGCGGGAAGCCGGCAGCAATGTAGTTCTGGTTGACGAAAATGGAATTCGCCATCGTGGCGTTGAAGCGCTGCTCGGCCGGGAGGTAACCGAAACTGGCCGGAGCGTTGAGCACGCCCTGGAAGATGGAGCCTCCGTTCAGCGCGCCAGTGGGGTTCAGCAGCACAGAAGTGCGCGTGGCCGTGCCGCCTCCCGAAAGCAACTGGACGGAATGCGCGCCCTCCGCGGTGGCCGAGTTGAAGGCCACAGCCAGCAGCGGGTGATCGAAGAAAACGCCGTAGCCGGCGCGGATGAGGGTGTTGCCGTTGCCCAGGGGATCCCAGGCCACGCCAATGCGCGGCGACCAGTTGTTCTTGTCTCGCGGGATGCCCAGCATGATATTCAAAGAATCTTCCGCAGCCTTGTTCATGGGCGTGGGCGAGGGGAAGGTAGGAGTGAGCTCCACGTCGTATCGGGCGCCGTAGTTCACCGTCAAGCGCGGATGAACTCGCCAGCTATCCTGAACGAACCCGGCAAAAGTCTTGTTACTGAATGGCAGCCGCGAGGTGCCGATGCCCTGAATGAAGACCTGCGGGGCGCCCAGGCCGTACGCTTGCACCGCGGTGACGCTGGGCAGGGCCACGCCGCCGATGGAGGCCGGCAGGCCCAAGTCGGTGGCGGTAAGGCCGCCGAAATTGAACAAGCCGCCAAAGTTCAGCTCGAAGATCTGGTCCTTCTTGGAGCGAAGCTGAATGAGGTTGACGTCGCCGCCAAACTTGATGCTGTGGCGGCCCTTGGTCCAGGTCATGTTGTCGGTCCATTGCCAGCGGCGCTCGATGCGGTCCACGGTGGAGAAGGGCTCGCGGCCAAAGAAAGCGAAGCCGGTGATGTTCACGGCGATGTCGCTGCCGCCGGGCAGATCCGAGAAGCCGTAGTGCAAGCCGCGGCGCGCAAACTGGAAGCGAAATTCGTTGAACAGCCGCTGCGTGAAGGAGGTGACATGCTGTCCGACAACCGCGAAGTCGCGGATCTGGTTGAGCGAAGTGCGGCTGCCGGCGTTCTGGCCGAAGTTCTGATTCTGCGCGTTGACCTGGATGCCGGTTACCTTGGAAGGCGTGACATTGACGCGCACGAAACTGGTGTTGGCATCGTTCCACTGGTGGTCGAGCCGCGCGGACCACAAGCTGGTGCCTTCCTTAATCGGATAGTTGCCCATCAGGCTGCGCAGCCCGACATAGGAGGCCGGCAGCGGCACCTGATTCGCCGCGGTGCAAGTGCCCGGGGGCACGGGCAGCGGGTTGCAGTCAATCAGCAGCGGGAAGCGGGGGCCGGCGGCGGAAGGAGTGCCGAACAGCACTGTGGAAGCAAGACCGGGATCCACGCGGTTCAGCGCCACGCTGGAAGCGGAGCCGGCAACGAGAAATACTTGCGCAGCAATTTGCGGGCCGCCGGGAGCGCCGAGCACAGCGGGGTTGTTGACGAAGGCGGCTTGTTGCGGTGTGAGTAGCAGGCTCACGCCGGGCACCACCGGCGAGGTGGAGGAAACGAGTCCGAAATTGTTGGAGCCGATGTTGGTGAAGCCGGTTTCCTGCCGGCGCGTGGTTTCGTAAGACAAGAAGTAGAACGTCTTGTCTTTCTTGATGGGGCCGCCGATGGTGGCCCCGCCCTGGAAGCGTGTGTAGCCTTGTTTGATAGCGGTGGCCACGCCGGTGGTGGGATCCACTTCCACGGAGAACGGATTGCGCGCCTGAATGCTCCTGTGGCGAAGGAAACCGAAGACGTTGCCATGCACTTCGTTGCCGCCGCCCTTGGTGACGATGTTGATGACGCCGCCGGTGGCGCGGCCGAATTCCGGCATGTAGTTGCTCATGATCACCTGGAATTCCTGCACCGCTTCCTGCGAGACGGTGGAGCGCACGCCGTTGACGGAGTTATCGGTGGCGTCGGCGCCGTCCACGGAGACCTGGTTCGAGCGGGCGCGAGCGCCGCCGAAGTTGATGCCGCTGGTAGGCGCGGCGCCGATGGAGGGAGCGGAGTCGCGCGCGGCTTGCGAGTTGGTCAGCGTGAAGTTGATGTAGTTGCGGCCATTGATGGGCAGGTTGACGATGCGGCGGGAATCCACAGTCTCCGCGACGCCGGTGCGGCGCGTTTCAATGATTTCCGTGGTCTCCGTGACGGTCACGGTGTCCACGCCGGACTGGATCTTCATGTGCGCGTGGAACTCCGCGGACTGGCCGATGGTGACCACCAGCTCCGGATTCACCAGCTTGGTGAAGCCGGCGGCTTCGACAGTGACCTGGTAGCGCCCCGGCGGCAGCGCGACAAACAGCGCGCGGCCGCTGTCATCAGTGTCTACTGTGCGCATAGCCGACGTGGCGACGTTCTTCACCGTCACCTTCGCGCCTTTGATGGCCGCGTCCGAAGGGTCAAGGACATTCACGCTCAAATCCACCGTGTTGACTTGGGCCGCTTGGCCGCGCCGGCCGCTGCCGATC
>JAMCWK010000154.1 GCA_023481105.1 Acidobacteriota bacterium
AAAACGCTGTTGCGGTTGCGCCCCGGGCCACCCAGGCTGTAATTGTCCTGCGTGCCGCCATAGACGTTGTAGAACGGCGCGGCGGTGTCCACGGTGACCGCATAAAACTGCGTGATGGGGAGATTGGTGTAGAAACGCCAGGTTTCCCCGCGGTCGAAAGAGTCGTACAGGCCGCCATCGCAGCCGACCAGAAGGTGGTCGGTGTTGGCGGGGTCAATCCACATGGCGTGATTGTCCACGTGCTTGGAGCGGCTGCCGAGGGCGCGCAGGTTCCGGCCGCCTTCGTCGGAGGTCATGATTTGGACGTTCATGACGTAGATGCGGTCGGCGTCCTTGGGATCCACGAAGATTTTTCCGTAGTACATGGCTGTGGTGTCGTATTCGTTGCGACGTTCCCACGTGGCGCCGCGGTCCGCGGAGCGATACGTGCCGCCGCGGCGGTTGGCGGCTTCGACCTGCGCGTACACGACGCGCGGGTCCGCGGGAGAAATGGCCAGGCCGATGCGGCCGACATCTTGGCCGCCTGCGAGACCGCCGGGGCCACCTGCGCCGGGCCCTTCGCCCGCGCCGGGAAGGCCGCCGCGGAGCTTGGTCCAGGTGGCGCCGCCGTCGGTGGATTTGTGCAGGCCGCTTTCCGGGCCGCCATTAATCAGCGTCCAAACGTGGCGGCGACGCTGCCAAGCCGCGGCGTAAATCACGTCAGGGTTCTCCGGGTCCAAGGCGATGTCCGTGACGCCGGTGTTCTCGCTGATACTGAGCACGGCCTTCCACGTCTTGCCGCCGTCAATCGTTTTGTAGAGGCCGCGGTCGCCGCCCGGGCCCCACAACGGGCCCTGCGCGGCGACGTAGACGACGTTGGAATCGCGCGGGTCCACGAGGATTTTGCCGATGTGTTCGGAATTCTTCAGGCCCATGTTGCGCCAAGTGCGGCCACCGTCATCGGAGCGGTACACGCCGTCGCCATAGCCGACGCTGCGCTGGCTGTTGTTTTCGCCGGTGCCCACCCAAATGGTGGAAGGATTCTTGGCGTCAATGGTCACCGCGCCGATGGAGTAAGAGCCTTCGTTGTCGAACACGGGCGTCCAGGTGATGCCGGCGTTGTTGGTGCGCCACACACCGCCGGAAGCTGCGGCGACAAAAATATTGCTCGTGTCCTGCGGATTCACCGCGAGGGCGGCGATGCGGCCTGAAGTGACCGCCGGGCCGATGGAGCGCAGGCGCAGGCCGCTGAATGTCCGCGAGAACATGGGGCCGCCGCGCTCTTCCCCGCCCTCACCGGCGGGCCGTCGCGCCTGGCCCGCTGGCGCTTGCTGCGCGGCGGGCTGCTGCTGTGGTGCGGCTTTTTCCGCTTTCTTCGGCGGAGGTTGCTTGTCCGGGGCTTGCGCCTGAAGCGAGGAAGAAATTGCCAAGCAGAAAACGAAAAAAACGCCGGCGAGAAGCCGGCGGTACATTGCAAGACGCGCGATGCGCACGGTGAAATCCTCCCAAAGAAAAATTATTCCTGAAATCCAAAACCCGGAAGTAGAGATGCAGCGCCGGCGCGGGGGTAAACCCCGCACTACTCAAGAGAACAAACCCAAGCGACGGCCGACCGCAGTGCGCAGCCTCCCCCAAGCTGCGCCGAGAAATCCTCCCTCTGCCGCCGTGCCCAGGCTGACCTCCAGCTCGGCCAGGTACGAATAGGCAACCGGCACGACCAGCAGGGTGAGCAGGAGACACAGCGTCTGCCCGCCGATGATGGTGACGGCGATGGAGGCGCGCTGCTCGGAACCGGCGCCGATGCCGATAGCCACGGGAATCAGCCCGGCGACGATTGAAAAGGTGGTCATCAGGATGGGCCGCAGACGGACGCGGTTGGCCTCCAGAATGGCCTCGCGCAGCGGACTTCCCTGCCGGCGCAGGATGTTGGTGTAGTCCACCTGCAGAATGCCGTTTTTCTTCACGATGCCCAGCAGCAGAAAGACGCCCAGCGAGCTCCACAGGCTGAGGGAGCGATTGGTGACCCACAGCGACAGCAGCGCAAAGGGAATGCTGAGAGGCAGAGTCAGCATGATGACAAAGGGATGCGAGAAACTTTCAAACTGCGAGGCCAGCACCATGTACATGAAGATGGACGCGAGCAGCACGGCCAGCAGCATGTTTTGCGTGGTCTGCTCGAGGATGCGCACCTGCCCGGAGAAGGCGTAGCTGTAGCCCGGGGGCAGGCTGACTTCCTTGATGGCCTTGACAGCGTAGGCCGCCCCCGCATCGAGGGGATAGCCGGTGGCGACGTTGCCGCCGACGGAGACCTGAAACTCGCGGTTGTAGCGCTGAATGGTGGCGGGTCCCGCGCCGCGATGAATGGACGCGAGATTCTCCAGACGCACCAGACCTACTTTGGTGGAGGGCACCATCATGCGCGCGAGGACATCGGGATCGTCGCGCTGCTGAGGAATCAACTGCATGGTGACGGGATACTGCTCGGAGCCTTCCTTGTAACTGGAGATTTCGTCCTGGCCGGAATAGAGCAGGCGGACGGTGGAGGCGATGTCGGTCATGCGCACGCCGAGGTCGGCAGCGCGCCCGCGATCCACTTTGACCTGCAATTCCGGCTGATTCAGGTTCAGCGTAGGATTCACGTCCACCAGGCCGGGAAATTCGCGCATTTTCGCCGCCGCCTGCTTGGACAGGCCGACCAGCACATCAATGTCCGGCCCGCGCAGAATGGCGCGCACAGGGAAGTACATCTCCCCGCCGAGCACGGAAGGCAAACGCACGCTGTAGGTGATGTTGTTGTAGACGGAAAGAATGCGGCGGATTTCGCCGGCAATCTGCATGTGCGACTTCTTGCGCTTGCCGGCATCCGTCAAGCGGATGTAGAAGCGCGCGCGATTCGTGCTGCCCCACGTGGCCGCCTGCATGAACTCGATTTCCGGGATTTTCTCGATTTTGTGCACCATCTCCGTGACGGAGGCGATGGTGCGGTCGAGGGCGGTGCCCTCCGGCATGCTGATGTTGGCCATCAGCTCGCTCTGGTCGTCAGGAGGAATCCAATCGCGGCCCACTAAGGGATACAACACCCAGGTGGAAGCGAACACGGATACGGAAATAATCAGAACCGCCAGACGATGGTCCAGCGCCCAAACCAGAGTGCGCTGATAAAAGGATTCGATGGCGTGGAAGAAACCGTATTCGCGCGAACGCGCGTGTCCCCCCTCCGACGCGGCGGAGCGCACCTTCAGGAAGCGTGAACTCATCATGGGAGTGAGCGTGAAGCTGACCAGCAAAGAGACCATGATGGCCATGGCCATGGTCCAACCGAAGGAGTTGACGTAGCGGCGCGCGTAGCCGGTCATGAAAGCGATGGGCAGGAAGATGATGACAAGCGAAAGCGTGGTGGCCATGACGGCCGGGCCGATTTCGCGCGTGGCTTCGATGGCGGCGCGCTTGCGCTCCACGCCCTTCTCTTCCATGTACCGAAAAATGTTCTCGAGCACGATGATGGCGTCGTCAATGACAATGCCCACGGCGAGGGTGAGCGCCAGCAAAGTCATGTTGTTCAGGGTGAAGTCCATGTAGCGCATCAAGGTGAAGGTGGCGATGATGGACGTGGGAATGGCCAGGGACGCAATAATCACCGCGCGCCAATTGCGAATGAACAGCAACACGACGATGCTTGCCAGGATGCTGCCGAGGGTCAAGTGCTCGAGCAGGGAGTCTTTCGAGGCTTTGATGAAGACGGAGTTGTCGCGAATGGTAATCAGCTCGATGCCCGGGGGCAGCTCAGCCTGGACACCTTCGAGGCGCTCCTTGACGGCATCGGCGACGCGCACCGTATTGGTGCCGGTCTGGCGTCGGACGTCGAGGGTAACGACGCTGCGGGGAGGATTCGGCGGATCGAACAGCATGGACCAGTTGCGCAACTCCTGCGCGCCGTCTTCGACGTTGGCGATATCGCGCAGGCGCAGCGGCGTGCCGCCGCGGTTGGCCACGATGATATCCGCAAACTGCGCTGAGGAGCTGACGCGGCCCAGCGTGCGCAGGCCCAGCTCCTGCTCCCCGGTAATCATGCGGCCGCCCGGGGCTTCAATGTTTTCGTTGCGCACGGCGTTGCGCACGTCGAGCACGGTGAGGTTCTGCGCGCTCAGGCGCTCGGCGTCAAGCAGAATGCGGATTTGCCGCTCCTGGCCGCCGGAGAGGCTGACTTCGCCGACGCCGTCCACCGTCTGAATGGCGCGGCGGACAATTTTGTCGGCGATCTCGGTGAGTTCGCGGCGATTTGTGGCGCTGCTGCGGCCGGCGACCAGCAACGTAATGATGGGGTCGGAGTCAGGGTCGGACTTGCGAATCACCGGCGGCAAAATGGCAGGAGGCAGCCGATTCAGCGCGCCGGAGACCTTTTCGCGGACGTCCTGCGCGGCATCATCAATGTCCCGCTCCAAGACGAAGGTGATGTTGATGCGCGCGCTGCCCTCGAAGGCGTAAACGTTCATCTCCTCGATGCCACTGATAGTGGAAATGGCGTCTTCCAGAGGCAGCACGACGCTGGTAACCATTTCCGGAGGGCTGGCGCCCGGCAGGTTGACGCTGACATTCACGTTGGCGGGATCGGCTCGGGGGAACAAGTCCACACCCAACTCGCGGTAAGAGAAAATTCCCAGGGTAACCAAGAACGCGATGAGCATGACCGCAAATACGGGTCGATTGACGCAAACTTCCGCGAGCTTCATGGATTAATCCTTCGCTTCTTTTTCCGAAGCTTCTTTCACGGATGCGCCGGCGCGCAGATCGCCTTTCAGCGCGAGGGCGATGCGGTCTCCGGCAGCCAGCCCGGAAAGAATCTGCACCTGCGAATCCTGCCGCGCACCGACCTGGACGTCCCGCTCTTCCACGGTCGAGCCTTTGTACACAAATACCTTGTAGGTGCCGTAGCGATAGCTGACGGCTTGCTCCGGGGCCAGGAGGATCTTCTCCGTCAAATTACTGGGAATGGAGGCCTGGATAAAAAAGCCGGGCTTCAGGCGGCCGTCCCCGTTGGGAATCAGCGCCTCGACTTCGAAAGTGCGCGTCTCCTGAGTGACCGTGGGATTGATGCGCACCACGGTGCCGCGGAAAATTTCCTTGGGATAGGCCTCGACGCTTAATTCAACTGAAGTCCCTGTTTTCACCACGCCGGCCCACTTTTCCGGCACGGCCAAGCGAGCGCGGAGCTGGTCGGTGCGCACCACCACGGCAATGGGACTCTGCACGCGAACAAATTCGCCGGCGCTGACGCGGCGCTGTTTGATGGAGCCGGGGAACGGCGCGCGAATGGAGGCGTCGGCGAGTTTCTTTTCCGCCAGCTTGGCGGCAGTTT
>JAMCWK010000151.1 GCA_023481105.1 Acidobacteriota bacterium
CACCGCGTCGCCAAATAACTCGATGCGCACCGGCCGCGGCGCTTCCGCGGAAAAAACGTCCACGATCCCGCCACGCACCGCAAACTGTCCGGGCATTTCTACCGTTTCGTGCTTTTCGTACCCGCTGCCCGAGAGAAAGGCGACGAATTGTTCCAGCGGCTCGCCCGCATCGCGCATCAGCGAGCGCGCCTGCGCGGCGTAAAATGCGCTCTCGCGCAGCCGCAGCATTCCCGACGCAACCGGCACGATCAGAATCGGCGCTTGCCCGGTTGCTGCGCGCCACAGCGACACCGCGCGCGTTTCGAGAATTTCCGGATGCGGCGAGAGCCGCTGCCACGGCAGCACGTCATGCGCCGGCAACTGTGACACCGGCATTGGAGCTTTCCCGCCCAGCGCTTGATAGAAAAACCGAATCGGCTCCGCCAATGCGTCCGCGCGCGGATTCGATTCCACCACGAACACGACCGGCCGGTTCCACGCCAGCGCCGCAGTGGCAACCAGCAGCGCCTTCGCCGGATCGTTCAGTCCTGCGAGGCGCGACTCCGCTGCGCCGCGTGTAGCGCCGGGCTTTAGCCCGGCATCCGAGCGGCGCATGGCGTCCAACGCCTCCTCGACCGCGCGATGGCGGCCGACGCGAGCCAATATTTCAGCCACAAGCGGAAGGATCATTTCGGGGACTGCGGACCTGCGCGCATGCTGCGGATCTTTTCAATAATGCCGGACGTGGAATAGCCGGGCTCGAGCGGGATAGACACCACGCGCCCGCCGGCCGCTTCCACTTCTTCACGGCCCACGATTTCGTTTTCGCCCCAGTCGCCGCCCTTAATCAGCACGTTGGGAAGCACCCGTTTGATGATTTCGCGCGGCGTGATTTCGTCGAACACCACAACGTAATCCACCGCTTCCAGCGCTGCGAGAATCTCCGCGCGTTCTTCCTGCGGAATGATGGGACGTTCTTCACCCTTCAGGAATTTCACCGAAGAGTCGCTGTTGATGGCCACGACGAGCACGTCGCCCAGCATCCGCGCCTGCTCGAACCCACGGATGTGCCCCGGATGCAGCAGGTCGAAGCAGCCATTCGTAAACACCACGCGCTTCCCGTTGCGTTTGTGTTCCGCAACGTGGAGAATCAGTTCCTCTTGCGATACGACTTGCCCCAACGCGGCTCCTGTTCCCATCGCAGCTTCAGCATTTGCAGCAATTCATTTTATCACGCGCTGGAGTCGAGCCGATGAATCGCCGCGAATGGTTCTTTGCCGCAGTTGGACTTGTGCTCCTCTCGCTCTCAACTTTTTTCCTCCTGCGCGAGCGCATCCCCGCGCGGGAAGTCGTCCTTGCGCAGGCGTGCGGTACGCCCATCCGCATCATGACTCCGCCCGCAAACAAAGATGCGCCTGCGGCGATTGTTCTGCACGGCTTGGGGGCCAATGCCGTGGTCATGCGCTCGCTGGGACAATTCCTCGCCAACATGGGCTTCCGCGTTTATCTGCTGGACCTTCCGGGCCACGGAAATAATCGCGAGCGCTTTTCGCTGATGCGCGCGGGAGAATGCACCGTACAAACGATTTCCTTGCTCGAGCGCCTCGGCGAAATCCGATTGGATCACACGGTTCTGATCGGTCACTCCATGGGCGGCGCGCTGGCCATCCGCATGGCGGATTATTTTCCGGCCGCTGCCACGGTCGCGATTTCTCCCGCGCCGATGATTCATACCAGCAGCATGCCAGCGGGCGCGGTGCTCATGGGTCCTCCGCACCGCATGCCTGTGAATCTGCTCATCATGATGGGCCAATTTGATTTTCCTTACTCGCGCGAGTCGGCGGAGAAATTGGTGCAAATGGGCGGCGGGCAGCGCGACGCGCCGGAAGATTTTCTCGAGAAGCGCGCGCTGAAACTTGTCACTGTGCCGCGCGCCACGCACACTAGTTTGATTTTCGATCTCCCCAACGATTCCCCGCTCGCAACCTGGCTTCACAAATCATTGCCCGAAAATGTTCGGCCGCAAGTTGTCAACGCAATCAAGCCGGAATTGTGGGGAATCCTCGGGCTGCTGGGATTGGCGTTTCTCTTCCCTTTGGCTGCAAGCAGCACCGTCTTTGCACTTGGCTTGAAACATGTTCCGCCAACTGTCGCCGGCAAATCAGCAAAGAGTGCAGCGCTGTTCTGGCTGGTCGCAGGGCTTTTCGCAGTGTCCGCGCTGAAACTTTTCCCGCAACTAATCTTTTTGCGCATGCAATACGGCGGCTATTTGGTTTCTTGCCTCTTGCTCGCAGGAATTCTTCTTTTGGTGCTGCTGTGGGCAACCTCCGCGAAACAAGACGCTAGTCAAGAGAATTGGCAAAGCGCATTCGCTGGCGCTTTTTTGGGCGCGGCAACTATGCTGGTCTTTGGCGCGTGGATGACGCTTCAGCTCACAGATACTTGGCTGAACGATTTGCGCTGGTTGCGATTCTTCCCCGCGTTGCTCGCGTGCTTGCCGTACGCGCTTGCCGAGGAATGGGCGCTCGGCGCGCCTGATGCTGGGAATTGTCTGGCCAAACTGCGCCGCTATCTCGTCTTTCTCATTCTGCGATTGCTCATCTGGCTGAGCATCCTGTTTGCGCTTTACGTTTATGCCAGCAGACAGATCCTGCTCAGTGTTCTAGTCTTCTACATGGGAACGTTTTCTCTTTTCACGCGATTCGGCGCGGATGCAATTCGTCGCCGAACAAGCTCTCACGCTGGAGCAGCAGTGTTCACCGCAATTCTGATGGCTTGGTTTATCGCTGCCGTCTTTCCGATTACTTGAGGTCAGAAGCGTCGCAGAGCGGCCTTGCGTTGCGCGGGAGCAATGCTGGCCATCTTGCGGATCATCGCCAGGACGAGGCGCTTGTCGCCTTCGTTCAACGTCGTGCTGTACTTCTTAATCTCCGCCAGGAAGCGCACTTCCTCGTCGCTCAGCTCGCCGAGCATTTTCTGTGCGTCGCGCTCGCTGGGGGTTTCGCTGCCGGGAAAGAAATCGGCGAGCGAAATGTCCAGCGCTTCGGCGATTTTTGCCAGCGTCTCAAGAGAAGGAACGGTGTGGCCGTTTTCCACGCGAGAGAGATAGCAACGGAGCAGGCCGGTGCGGCGCTCGATGTCGCCCTGAGACAATCCTCGCTCGGCCCGGTAACTGCGGATGACGTCGCCGATGTTGACTTTGGGTTTCTCTTTTGGCACCAGTTGAGCCCGTCAGCTACAAAAACTGCGCGTATCTTACGCAGGCACCTCACACTGCGCAAGAGGATTCTTCTCAGCGTAAATTCACAGCCATCAGCTTGCGCTCCGTCATTTCTTCGATGGCGTAGCGGATGCCTTCGCGGCCCGCGCCGGAATCCTTGATGCCGCCGTAAGGCATGTGGTCAATGCGAAACGTGGGCACGTCGTTGATGATTACGCCACCGACCTCGAGCGAATCGTATGCGGCAAAGGCCAGGGCCATGTCCCGCGTGAAGAGTCCAGCCTGCAATCCGTATTCAGTAGAATTGACCTGACGCACGGCATCGCACACGTCATCGTACGGTTCAACGGTGAGCGCCGGCGCGAAAATTTCCATGCAGTTGACGCGCTGCGCTGACTTTGTGCCCGTCAGCACGGTCGGCGCGAGCATGGCGCCGGCGCGGCTTCCTCCGCAGAGCACGCGCGCGCCGCCAGCAACGGCCTCGTCAATCCATTCCGCCGCGCGCCGCGCGGCATCCTCGCTAATCATGGGGCCGACATCGGTGATTTCATCAAGCGGCGGACCGAGTTTCAATTTCTGCACGCGCGGAATCAACTCGCCTAAAAACTTCTCGAACACGCTGCGCTCGACAAACACGCGTTGCACCGAAATACAGCTCTGCCCGGCATAGGAAAATCCGCCGAAGACGCAGCGCTCCGCCGCATAGGCCAGATCAGCGTCGCGGTGGATGATGCAACCGGCGATGCCGCCGAGTTCGAGCGCCACGCGCTTTTTCCCCGCGCGGCGTTTCAATTCCCAACCCACGGCGGCGCTGCCGGTGAAGGAAAGAAGTTTCAGGCGCTCGTCGGTGACGAGTTGTGCGGCGTCTTCGTTGGCGAGCGGCAACACATTCAGCGCGCCCGCGGGCCAGCCTGCGTCTGTCACGATTTCCGCCAGCAGAAGCGAAGTCAGCGGCGTTTGCGGCGCGGGTTTGTGGACGATGCTGCATCCCGCGGCGATGGCCGGGCCCCATTTGTGCGCCACGAGATTGACGGGAAAATTAAACGGCGTGATGGACGCGATGGGGCCAATCGGAAAGCGCCGCACGATGGCCCAGCGTCCTGCTGTCGCGGCTTGCAAATCCAGCGGCAGCCACTCGCCGGTGATGCGCGTGCTTTCCTCGGCGGCGAGGGAAAAGGTGAAAATGGCGCGGTCCACTTCGGCGCGCGCCGACTTGATGGGCTTGCCTGCTTCGAGCGCCAGCACGCGAGACAATTCTTCACGCCGCACGGTGCAAGCAGAAGCAACGGCTTGCAGAATGCGCTGGCGTTCGAAGGCCGGCATTCTGCGCGTGAGGTCAAATGCTTTCGCTGCCGCGGCGATGGCCGCGTCGAGATGCGCGCGGGTGGCGCGGCAGGCGGCGCCGACAACGCTGCCGTCGTGCGGCGCGTGAATTTCAAACGGCTCTCCCTCCGTGAGCCACTGCCCGTCGAGGAGAAATCCATGCGGCGCGGACACAGTTGCACCTTGAGTCATGTCTTCCCTTCCTTGCTTCAATCCGTTTCCGTCGCGCTAGCGTTCGACGTCGAAATAGATGCGCACGGTGGCGCGATAGCTCTTAATCTTCTTTCCATCCAGCTCCATTTCCAGCTCATGCACGCGCGCCCACTTCATGCCGCGCACCGTGCGCCCGGCTTCCTCTACCGCGCTCTCCGCGGCCTTGGCAAAACTTTCCTTCGACACGCCGACCACTTCCGTCACTTTCTGTGTCATGGACTTTCCTCCGAACAGGGCCATGCGTTTCCTCCTGCATCCAGAATAGAAAAACAAAGTCGAGATTAGTCCAGCGCAAAGGGCGGGGTCAATTGAATACCCAACATCCTTCTACGCATTCATTCGCTGCGGCGAAAAAACGTTGCGCGCGCCTCCTCGGTGACAAACGTAAACGTGTACGCCCACGAAGCGAAGAGCAGGACTCCCAGAATGGGCGGACTCCATCGCAAGAACGGCAGTTCCGGCGCAAAATGCCGGAACACATAGTGCACGGCATACGCGCTGAAGAAAAAAAACATCGCCAGCACGAGTTGGATGATGCGCGTGCGCGTTTCGCGCATTTTCCAGAGGGCCGCCCCCAAGAGCCATATCAGCAAGAACCCTACAACATTGAGATTGCGTGACAACTCGGCGGCTAACCGAGCGGCGAGGTGCGCGGTTGCATCTTCGACCATGAGATAAGAAACAACCGCCGTCGCCACCAGGAGGATGCCGGCGATCCTTGGCAGATGCTGCGCGATTTTGCGTTCGGCAAGCACTGCAAAGAAGAAGCCGATGACGACGAAATAGAGCAAGATGGCGAGCAGTGCGTCGGCGGCATAGTAAAAATAGCGGTACTCCACGGATGTAAAACCAAACCAGCGGAGCACGAAAAGTCCACCTGCGGTATTCAAGATGTTCGCCAGGACATACAGGTGCAGCGCGAAATAGCGACGGAAATGCCCGCGCACGATCGCCAGCACGATGATGTAGCAGCACACCAGCGTGCCGCCAATCCACAGCGCATAGTCACTGAATCCAAGCATCAACGGATTGTCCCATCCTTCCAAGTAGCCCGGGGCCCGGTGTCAGGGATGCGCCCGGTCTGTACCCCGTCTGTACCCCCCCCTTCCCCCTTGTTTTTGCCAAAGAGTGCGTAGCACATTGAAACAAAAGGGGTTGACCATATTTCTGTGCGGACAGCATGGTCAAAGAGTGCGCAAGTGATAGACAGATAAGGGGTTGGACATGCACGGGATGACGCGGGGCGTGCAAGAGCAGGGTGGATATCAACTTTAAGATACGCATTGCGCTCATATATTAGCTAAATATGATTCGTTTGTCAAGTGGAAAATGAGGAAAGAGGAAGGGAGGAAAGAGGGAGGGCCCTTCGCTTCGCTCAGGGCAAGAGGAAGGAGGAACGACGAAGTGAATTTGAAATTTGAGATGGCGAAACACGAAGGCAACAACGGAAACCGGACGGGCTGGAAGCGGGCGCAACGGAGAATCACAGCGGGCCAGCAGCGGGCCGGCGCACAGGCTGCAAGCCTGTGCAACCCAAATGCGGCGCCAATGGAGACTGGTGCTGGAGGAGGGGGTCGAACCCTCATGGCACTAAGTGCCGCGGGATTTTGAGTCCCGTGCGTCTGCCAGTTCCGCCACTCCAGCGGCCCACCTAAGTTAGCATGGCGGGCATTCGCGCTCAAGGCTGTCCCCTATGGCCTTTTGATTGGGAGCCGGTGTAGGATAGGCCGCCGGTCGAAGCAGTCCCTCCGGAGCCTCCCGATGGTGAGCCCGAATTCAAAGTCAGCGCAGGCCGCACCGTCTTCGGCGCACGAGCACAGCGCCGAAGCCCGGCACAAGCTCGGCTTTGGCCATTGGATGCGCCGCGTGCTCGCCGAACACAACAATGCGGCGCACGAACTCCACCCGGATACGGTGCACGACCTGCGCGTCGCGCTGCGCCGCTGCCGCTCCATGGCGGACGGCTTGATGGAATTGGATTCCGACCGGGCGTGGCGCGACATGAAGAAGGCCGGGCGCAAACTGTTCCGCCGCCTGGGCGAGCTGCGCGACACGCACGTGATGATTGACTGGGTGAAGAAGCTGGAGCCACCCGGCGACGTTGCTGCACAGCAACTTCTTGCTTCGCTGCACCAGCGCGAATGGCACCTGAAGCAGCAAACTACCGCCGCAGTCACGCGGTTTGACCGCGCGCAATGGAAGGTATGGGCGAAATACTTGAACGACCGCGCGGTCCGCGTCCCGCTGGATGGCCCGGTGTTCCAGCACATTGCATTGCAGCGATGGCAGGAGGCTTACAATCTCCACCGCCGCGCTTTGCGCAACCGCAGCCGCGCCAGTTGGCACCGCCTGCGCATCGGCGTGAAACGCTTTCGCTATACGATCGAGAATTTTCTGCCCGGCGCGCACGCCGCCTGGGGCGACGACTTGAAGCACATTCAGGACCTGCTGGGCGAAGTGCACGATCTGGACATGCTATGGACGGCGCTGGCGCGAACCGGCAAAACGTTCACAGCCGCGGAGCGCGCTCGCTGGCACGAAATCGTCGGCAAGGAGCGCCAGGCGCGGCTGGAGGCTTATCGCGAGAAAATGATGGGCCCGAATTCGCTGTGGAATGTGTGGCGCACCGGCCTGCCGCAAAATGAGGCGCTGGAATCCAGCGGTTTGGAAAAGCTGAGTGCCTGGGCTGGGCTGCGCGATCCGGAGGTCAGCCATTCGCGGCACGTGGCGCGGCTGGCATTGAATCTCTTTGATGGTCTCGCGGCCGCCGGACTTCCCGGCCCCTACCGCGACCCGCGCAACCGCCTGCTGCTCCATGCCGCGGCGTTGATGCACAACGTAGGGCACACCGGCGGACGCAAAGGCCACCACAAGGAATCCTACCGGCTGATTCGCACGATGAGCCCGCCCATCGGCTGGTCGGCGGAAGATCTGGAGATTGCCGCGCTGATTGCGCGTTATCACCGCGGCGCATGGCCGCGCGCGCAGCACGCCGGCTACAGCTCGCTCCAGCCCATTCGCCGCGAAACCGTGCTGCACCTCGGCGGCATTCTGCGTTTGGCGGCGGCCTTTGACCATGCGCATACACAAGCTGTGCGCAAGCTGCACGTGCAAAGCTCGCCCGAAGCGCTGTTCATCTGGGCGGAAGGCTACCGGCCCGCCGCTGAAAACGCGCGCATCCTCGCCGCGGAGCGCCACCTGCTCGAGCGCGCCTTGCGCAAGCCGGTGCTGATCCGCCCGCGTCCCGAAGGGCCGCACCAAATGCGGCTCGACGAAACTGCCATGCAGGTCGCCTGAATTTGATTGGGTAGTGAAAGATTACTCGCCGAGAGCGCGCAAAGTTCGCGGCGCGCACAGCCACAGCAGAATGCCCCGCGGCGGCGAAACCGCTTTCAACTCCAGGCAGGCCACGCCCGCCTTTTTCAGCGCGGTAACATTCCCGCGGCTGCCCAGCGCAAGCGCAATCACTTCGTCCAAATGCGGCGCGTGGCCGAAGCACATCACTTCCTTGGCGCGGACGCGGGCCAGTTCGCGAAACAGCTCGTTTGGCTTGCGCTCGAAGAGAAGCGATTCTGTTTGCCGAATTTTGTCGCGAGAGAACCCCAGAACTTCCGCGGCAATTTCCGCTGTCTGCACCGCGCGCACATACGGGCTGCTCAGCATCGCCTCCGGTCGCACGCCCAAAGCGCGCAAGCCCATGGCCACCTCGCGCGTCTTCTCCCTGCCCTTCTTGGTGAGATAACGCTCGGGGTCGGGAGGACACTCGGGGTCCTCGCGGTCAATGGCAATTCCGTGACGCATTAAGTAGAGCAGCATGGCGGTTGTAGATCGTCCTCTCTAATTCCGTTTTCGCGAACGCGGCGGGCTTGCCATCACGCAACCTTCCGCATGCTCAGGCTGCGCGTGAATACGGCGCGCAGGCCGAATTCTTCTTCGAACAGCGCGGCCTTGCGTTGCGCGCCCCAGGCCGGCAAATTGGAGGCTTTCTTCGTGCGCACGCGGAAGACCGCGTCGCGGCGGTGGGTCTCCAAGTCCACGCGCAATACGGATTGCTTGTGATCGTCGTCCAGACCTTCCGCCAGGCGCAGCAGAGCGGATAGCGCGCGCACGTTGGTGCGTTGCTGCGGTTCGAGCGATGCGTACAGCTTGTGCCCCATGTCTGGCTCGGACTGCTTGTTATGATAGCGCACCAGGCACGCCACCATCGCTCTGCGCCAGCCGCGCAGCTCGGGCAAGTCCGCATTGCGCACCAGATATTCGCCGTGCTTGTGATGCCCATCGCGGTTCACGACGCGGCCGATGTCATGAAACCGCGCGCCCAGCTCCAGCACCAGCCGCATGTCCGGCCCCATGCCGTGGATGGAGCGGAGCTGGTCGAACAATGAGAGAGCGATGCGCACGACCTGGTGGGCGTGCTCGGCTCCATCTTCAAAGCGCGCGGCAAAGCGTTCGGCGGCCGCACGCAGCAACGCAGCATGCGCCTCGTCTTGCGCCAACGGCGCGCGCGCAAAATGCTCGCGCACGAGCTCGTGCAGGATTCCCTCGCGCACGCCCACGCCGGGAACCAGGAAGCGGCCGGTGCCATACCAGCGGCCGAGCGTGGTGAAGACGATGGCGGCGATGGCCATGACGTCGGCGCGGTCTTCGCGCACATGAAATACCTTCATGCGTTTCGGCACGCTCAGCCCGGCGATTTCCCACATTCGTTCACGGAGCACGCGCAGATTCATCGTGGGAATCCCGCGCAGCAAAGGACCCGGGGCGAGATTGGCCAGCGCTTCGGCATTGCCGCCGCAGGCTACGGCCACGGCGCTCTCCGAGATTGGCCGCGCGGCCAGGCTGCTCTCCAGCACGTTGACGATGTGCGCGCGCAAGCGACGGATGTCCTCCTCGCTCAAGGAGCCGCGGAGGTCGTAGGTCTCCATCAGGCGCACAGTGCCCAACGGAAGGCCCACGCTTTGTTCCACTTCGCCTTGATTGAGGAGGTCGAGGTCCAGGCTGCCGCCGCCGAGGTCGAGGATCATCCGCGGTGAAAGATCGGCGCCGAGCACCTTGAGCACCGCCCCGCGCACCAGTCGCGCTTCTTCCGCACTGCCGATTACATCCACGGTGATGCGCGCTTCGCGGCGGATGCGCTCCAAAAATTCTCGGCGGTTGCGCGCTTCGCGCGTGGCGCTGGTGGCCACGGCGCGGTAGCGCGTCACGCCGTAGCGGTCCAACAAGCGGCGGAAATGCTGGAAGGCCTCCACGCCGCAGGCGATGGTCTTGGGCTCGAAACGATGCTTTACAAAAACGCTGCGCCCGAGACGCAGGGGGAAGCGCTCGGTTTTCAGGATTTCAATGCGCGAAGAGGAGAAAGCGCGGGCAATCACCAACCGGATGGCATTGGACCCGGCATCAATCGCGGCGATCTGGAGCGGAGCGGGCAACGTTTATCGCCACAAGTGCGCCAGGGCGTGGGACGGCTGGTAGCGCGTGCTGCGAATGTGCAGCCGCGCGGCGATGGCCTTGCGCAAGTCGCGGTTGATCTCCGGTACGCTGCGCTCTCCGTCCAGGCGTTTCAGCCCGTAATGCTTGGCGAGAAAATCAAACTCCTTGCGAATCATGGTCTGGTAGCGGACGAATGACTGGTAAAGGTCGGACGAAAGGAACATGTCCCGGCCCGCCTCCCAGTAGCTGATGGCCTGCGACTTTTTGAACAGGCGCTCGAAAGCCATTTCCGGGCGCACGTCCAGCCAGATGGTCAGGTCCGGCCGCAGGGCCTTCTCGTAAATGCCGTGGAGATATTGGCGGTGCAGGCCGCGCGCCACGCCGCGCGCAATCAGCGTGTAGATGTAGCGGTCGGCGAGCACGATGAGCCCGGAACGCAGCGCGGGAAGAATGCGGTTCTCGAGCTGGTCGTAAAAATCGGTGGCGTACATCAGCGCCAGCGTCAGGCGCGTGACGGTATTCTCGCCGAGCAGCACGTCAATGTCCTTCGCCAGCAGCGAGGAGCGGCGCAAACCCATCGTCTGCACCGCGAAGCCCTGCGATTCCAGCCACTCCGTGACCAGCGCAATCTGCGTGGAGCGGCCGGAGCCGTCCGTGCCTTCCAGCACAAACAGAGCTCCGCCCATGTCCTCGGCAGTTTCTGGCTCCCGCAGCGCATGGGGCTTTGCCGGCGCCTTCGCCGGCGCCGCTTCCGGCGGCGGCTGACCGTTGGAAGGAGTCGTGGCTTTCGATTTTTTGTTGGCGCGTTTCATTTTTGCGTCCGAAAACGATTCAGGTCCACGCGTGCCTGCAGCATTTCGCGCATCTGCTTTTGCAGCTTGTTCACCAGTTGCGTTCCGTCCATCAGCACAAAATTGTCGGTGTCCACCATGCGGTCGTAGGCGTCCAGGATCATGCCCTGGAAAATCCGGAAACTTTCCGCGCGGTCGTACGCCAGGCTCAGATCCATGCCCGCTTCGTAGTACTTCAGCTTGGGGCGCCCGCTCAGGATGCGTTGCACGGCCACTTCCAGCGGCGCACGGAAATAAAAGGTGATGTCCGGCACGGGCGCGAAGGCGTACAAGTTGCGCAGCCATTCCGGCGAGCAGCCGCGCGCCGAATCGCGCGCAAAGGCGGTGTAGATGTAGCGGTCCGCCAACACCAGGTAACCGCCCTGCAACAGCGGAAAAATCTGCCGCTCGAAGCGGTCGGCAAAGTCCGCGGCATGAATCAGGGAGTACGTCGTCGGCGTGAGCATGCGGCGCTGTTTGCCGCGCCGGGTGGCCGACTTCACCAGCGGCGAGGAGTTCCACTCCGTGAAGTGCAGGCGGTAGCCGCTGATTTCCAGCCAGCGCTTCAGCAGGTAGAGCTGCGTGCTCTTTCCGGAGCCGTCAATTCCCTCCACGACCACGAGCGCGCCGGTGTACTTGCGCTTGGGAAAATGCTTGGCGGAATCGGGCCGCTCGGCGGCTTGGTCCACAACAGCGGTATCAGATTTTTCACTCATCAGGTCGTTGGTCAAATCAACAGTTTGCAAGATCGGGCGTGACGCTTGCGTGACATCCACGTGACATTCCGGCTATGCGCGCAGCATAACCACCACGGATGCGGATTATACCGCGCTCGATGTCAAAAGATGGAAAACTTCACATGCAGGAATTTTTTCGGGTTCTGCCGGAATTCGCCGATGAGCAGGCGCATGTCTCCCGCCAGTCCGCTCATGTTGTCGTAAAACTGCGGGTCGCTGAACAGTTTTCCGGCAGTGCTGGTGTTGGCGTTAAGCTTGGCGGTGGCTTGCTCCAGGTTTTCGCCGGTGTTGCGCCATTTCGTGTACAGCGCATCGTCGGTCACCAGCTTGCCTGCGGTGCCCTTCCCGGCCTTCACATCCGCCAGCAGCTCGTTGCCCTTTTGGAAAAACTCTTTGGCCTGCTCGTAGCCCTGCGGGTCATAGACAAACTTCCCCAGCGTGCCCTTTTGCGCCTGCACATCGGCCAGCACCGTGTCGAAGCGGCCGGCCGCGGAATCCACTTTGTTGTAGAGCTCGTCCGACGTGAGCATCTTGCCCAGGCTGCCGTGCCCGGCCTGCGCGTCGGCCACCACCTGCTGCGCGCGGGAGAGGATATCGTTCAGCTTGTTGTAGGCGGTTTCGTCCACCAGCATTTTCCCCAGGTTGCCCTTGCCTTCTTCCACGCCGGCAATCAAGTCCTTCACCGTTTTGGACAATTCGTTCAAGTTCTGCACGAGGTCCGCGCCGCGCTCGACTATGGCCTTCATAGCTTTTTCTTCGTGACCGCGCACCTCGCCCTCCGCGGGGATGACCGCGCCGGTGACGCCGCGCTGGATGCTGACGTAGCGGTTGCCCAGCAAACCTTCGGTGATGAGGCTGGCGGTGGAATCAGTGCGGACCTCTTCCTTGTATTTGGTGTCAATGCGCAGCGTCAATTCAATGTTGCGGCTGCGGTCGTCGCGCCGGGGGTTCATGCTGATGCGTTCGACGTTGCCGATTTCGACGCCGTCCAAACGCACGGGCGCGCCGATGGTGAGCCCTTCCACTTCCGGCAAAAATGTGCGCACGCGGTATTTCGCGGCCAGAATTCCCGCGCCCGTCACGTAGAAAATCCCCACGGCGATCAAAAACAGCCCCACCAGCACCAGCAATCCCACGCGAAGTTCCGACCAGGTCAGTTGTTTGCTCTGCGGCATGGCACAGCCTCCTCAGTGATTGCAACTCTTTCCATCACGGCGCACGCTGCTTCACGCGGGCGCCGCGTGGTTCAAACCAGAAACTTTTGCACGTACGAATCCGCGGACTCGCTGATGGCGCGAAAGTCCCCCTCAAAACAAATGGCGCCTTCGCGCAGCACGACAAAATTCGTGGCCGGGCCGGCGCCGTTTTGCGCCACAGGCACCACGCGCCCACCTTCCGCATCGAAACGGTAGTGCACCATGGCGAAGGCGTCTTGCAGGCGGTGGGTGGCCAGGAGCGCGGTGACGCCGTGCGCGTCCCGCAGCCGCAGGATCAAGGTGATGATGGTCTGCGCGGTCACAGGATCGAGGCCGGCCGTCGGAGAATCGTAAAGCACGATGGGCGGGGCGGTAATCAGCGCGCGGGCGATGGAAACGCGCCGGCGCATGCCGCCGGAAAGCTCGCCGGGCAGCTTGTCTATCGCCTCCTCCAGTTCCACGAAGCGCAGTGCTTCGCGCACGCGCTGCTCGATTTCGGCTTCGTCCACGGCTTCCTCGCGCAGCCGGTAGGCCACATTCTCTTCCACGCTCATGGAGTCGAACAGCGCGCCTTCCTGAAACACAAATCCCACCTGGCGGCGAAAGTCCAGCAGTTCCTTCTCCGGCAGGGCGGAAATTTCCTGCCCCAGGACTCGCACACGTCCCGCGTCGGGGCGCAAGAGTCCCGCAGCCAGTTTGAGCAAGAGGGTTTTACCGGAGCCGGTTTCGCCGACGAGGATTTTGGTTTCGCGCGAGGCGACACGGAGATTCACGCCATGGAGGATTTCGCCTTCGTCGAAACCGATACGTACCCCTTCGAAGGAGATCACCGGCTCACGCGTGGCGTCGAAGCTCATTCGAGAATCAACACGCCCGGGGTGGGGACGGGAAGACTCATTTCAGGTCATGATTATAGATGCAAAGGGTGGCGCCGCGGAAACTATCGGAAGATCCACAGCAGGAACCGCGTGAGGAAAAAATTGACCACGAGGATGAGCACGGAGGCGACCACGACCGCTTCCGTCGTGGCGCGGCCCACGCCCTGCGTGCCGCCGCGGACGCGCAATCCCTGATAGCAGCCCACCGTGGAGAGAATGAACCCAAAAATGAGCGGCTTGGCCAGGCCCTGCATCAAGTCGCCGAACGCCAGCGCGTCCACAGCCCGCGTCCAGTACTGCACCGGGTTCAGCCGCAGCTCGAAGTTGGAAACGATAAATCCGCCGACCAGCCCGATGAAGTCCGCCACAGCCGTGAGCAGCGGCAGCATCAGGGTGCTTGCCACCACGCGCGGCGTGACCAGCTTGCGGATGGGGTCTGTACCCATCGCGCGCATGGCGTCCACCTGCTCAGTCACCACCATCGAGCCAATCTCCGAGGCGATGCCCGAGGAGTTGCGGCCCGCCACCAGCAGCGCGGAAATGCTCGGCCCCAGCTCGCGCACGAGCGCGATGGCTACCACGTCGCCGGTCAGCGCGGTTTGTCCGAAGCGCTCGAATTGCGACGACGTTTGCAGCACCATCACCGCGCCGATGAAAAAGCCGGTGAGCATGACGATGGGCAGCGATCCCACGCCGATTACGTCCATCTGATCCAGGGTTTCCGTGAGGTAGCGCGGCGTGCTGAAGATGTTGCTCATCGCGCGAAAGCACAACAGCGAGTAGTCCTGCACCGCGAAAACGCGGCGCTTGACCTGCTCGGCTATGGCGGAAAGCGGGGACGGTTCGGCCGCTTCATGCATCACGGGACAGCGTAGCGTTGCCGTGGGGAGAGGTCAAGCGCGCTGTTTGCGTCCCGGGCGCCTCCGCGGGGCGGGGAGATGCAAATTCCCACGACGGCGTCGAGGAGGCCGCGCGCTGGACGCGCTGCAAAGGCTTCTGTAGAATGCGATGTTTTGTGCGCGAGTGCTGGAAGGGTGCAGACCTTGCTTCGCTTTGTCACCGCCGGAGAATCGCACGGGCAAGCGCTGGTGGCCTGGATTTCCGGGCTGCCTGCCGGACTGCCGGTGGATTTCGATTTTGTCAACGGCGAGCTGCATCGCCGCCAGCTTGGCTACGGCCGCGGCGGCCGGCAAAAAATCGAGAAGGACAAAGTGACGGCGCTGGCCGGGGTGCGGCACGGCCAAACCATCGGCGCGCCGATTGCCGTGCAAATCGAAAACCGCGACTGGGCCAACTGGGAAAAGGCGCTCCCCGTCGAAGACACCGAGGGCGCCGACGACGCGCAGCGCAAATTGACGGCACCGCGCCCAGGCCACGCCGACTTGGCCGCCGCGCTCAAATTTAACTGGCACGATGCACGCTACGCGCTGGAGCGCGCGTCGGCACGAGAAACGGCTGCGCGCGTCGCGGCGGGGGCGTTCGCCAAGCTGCTGCTGCGTGAATTTGGCATCGAAGTGCTTTCCCACGTCGTCGCGGTCGGAAAAGTGAAACTCGAACGAACCGCGTCATGGAAAGAGGTCGTGGCCATTTGCGCAAACCTCGATTCGCCGCTGCGCTGCGTGGATGCAGTTGTCGAAGCGAAAATGAAATCCGAAGTGGATGCGGTCTTGCGCGGCGGGGATTCCGTCGGCGGAATATTCGAAGTAATTGCGCATGGCGTGCCGCCGGGATTGGGCTCGCATGCGCAGTGGGACGAAAAACTCGATGGGCGGCTGGCGCAAGCGGTGCTTTCTATTCAGGCCGTAAAGGCGGTCGAAATCGGCGGCGGCGTGGCCGGCGCTGGCGCGTACGGCTCCGAAGTGCAGGATGAAATCCGTTACGACAACGCACAGAAGCGTTTCGTCCGCCCAACCAATCGTGCAGGCGGACTGGAAGGCGGAATTACGAACGGCGAAGATGTCGTCGTGCGCGGCTACCTGAAGCCGATTTCGACGCTGCGCCGGCCGCTGGAAACCGCGGACCTGGTGAGCAAAGCGAGTGTGAAGGCCGCGTACGAGCGGTCGGACATTTGCGTCGTGCCGGCAGCGGGAGTGGTCGGCGAGGCGATGGTGTCGCTGACGCTGGCGGCGGCGTTCGTCGAGAAATTCGGCGGCGACTCGCTGGCCGAAACGCGGCGGCATTTCGAGGGCTTTCAGAAACAATTGGACGCATTTTGACAACTGAGGACAGTGCACTCAACAAACCGATGATCTATAAAATCGTGAAATACGGCGCGCCGGTGCTTGAAGCATCCGCCAAGCGGGTGACGGAGTTCGACGCGGAGCTGAAAAAACTCACCGAGGACATGTTTGAGTCCATGTATGCGGCGCAGGGCGTGGGCCTGGCCGCTCCGCAAATCGGCATGGGGCTGCACCTGGCAGTGATTGACGTCACCGTCGGCAAGAATCCCGAGGCAAAAATTGTTCTCGCCAATCCGGAAATTATCTATGTCGAAGGCGAGCAACGCGAAGAGGAAGGCTGCCTCTCGCTGCCGGGTTTTCGTGGCAACGTGCTGCGGCCGCGGTTTGTGACCGTGCGCGCGCAGGACGTCGCCGGAAAGTCGTTCGAGATGCGCGGCGAAGGCTTGCTGGCGCGCGCTTTCTGCCATGAGACGGATCACCTGAACGGCGTGCTGTTCATCCAGCACCTCGGCCTCCTGAAACGCGATTTGATCAAGCGCAAGATTCGCAAGCTGGCGAAGGCCGGAGATTGGTAGGCGCTCACGAAAACTCCCCTGCGCATCGTGTTCTGCGGCACGCCGGAGTTCGCGCTGCCCACGCTGCAGCGCTTGATTGCCGAGCCGGTCTTTTCCGTCGAAACCGTCATCACGCAACCCGACCGGCCGCGCGGCCGCGGCCGAGAAGTTTCGTCTTCGCCTGTGAAGGACGCTGCATTGGACGCGGGCATTCACGTCTTCCAACCGGAAAGAATTAAGTCCGACTCGGCGTTTGATTTTTTCAAGCGCGTCGCGCCCGATGCAGTGGTGATCATTGCCTACGGGCAGATTGTTCCCGCACGGCTGCTGGACATCCCGCGGCTCGGTTGGATCAACCTGCACGCTTCCCTGCTTCCGAAATATCGCGGTGCCGCACCCATCAATTGGGCCATCGTCAACGGCGAAACGCGCACCGGTCTGACCACCATGCGCATTGATCCGGGCATGGACACCGGCCCGACTCTCTTGCACTGGGAAACGGAAATTTTGCCGGACGAAACATCGCTGGAACTCGCGCGGCGCATGGCTGCGGCAGGCCCAGACCTGATGGTCGAAACGCTGCGCAGGTACGAGCGCAGGGAAATCGCGCCCGTGCCGCAGGATCACACGCAGGCGACGCTCGCGCCGATGCTGAAGCGCGAGGACGGCCGCATTGAGTGGTCGCAGCCCGCGGCGCAGATCTACAACCGCATTCGCGGGCTCGACCCCTGGCCCGGCGCGTTCACCAGCTTTCGAGGACAGGTTTGCCACATCTGGGGGCGCGTCGAAGCGCAACAAGAAATCACTGCGCCAGGAACGCTCACCGCAAGCGGCGGAAACATTTTCGTGGCTTGCGGAGCGGGTACGTCCCTGCGCCTGGAGCACGTGCAGCTCGAAGGCAAGAAGCGTATCTCAGCCCGCGATTGGGCCCATGGCGCACGACTGAAGACAGGTGACAGTTTTGGCGATTGATTGTTTTTCTGTGCCGCGGCGCGCTTCCCCCTCACTCCACTGCATGCATCAGCGTTCATCTGCGGTTAAACTCTTCGTTCGATGGTGACCCCGGCTCGACGCATCGCGTTTGATATCCTTCGGCGGGTAGAGGCGGAGGGCGCCTTTGCCGGCGAATTGCTGCATGCCAAGCTCAGCGGTGCGCGCGCGCAGATCAAGCGCGAAGACGCTGCGCTGGCGACGGAGTTGACGCAGGGCGTGCTGCGCTGGCAACGGCTGCTCGATTTCCTCATAGCGCGACAGACCGGCAAGCCCACGGCCACTCTCGACATCGAGGTTCTGCTTGCCCTGCGTCTCGGAATGTACCAGCTACGATTCCTCTCGCGTGTTCCGGGCTCCGCGGCGGTGAACGAATCCGTCGAGCTGGTGAAGGCTGCGCGCAAGCGCTCGGCGGCTCCCCTGGTGAATGCGGTACTGCGCAAGGCCCCGCGCGAGGCGATCGAAAAATTGCTCCCACCTGACCTCGCGCCGGAATCAAGACTCGGCATCGTCCACTCGCATCCGGATTGGCTGGTGAGGCGTTGGCTCACGCGCTTCGGGGAAACACGTGCCGTCGCGCTGCTCGAAGCCAACAACCGCGCGCCGCGCCTGGCGTGCGCCGTCCACCAGCCAGCGCAGCGCGAGGCCATGGAACAGGAATTCCGGCATGCTGGGATGGAAGTGGAACCGGGAGCGTGGTTACGCAACTCGCTACTGATTCGCAGCGGCAATCCGGCTGCAAGCGAAAGTTTTCGCCGGGGCTGGTTCTCCATCCAGGACGAGGCTTCGCAAATGGTGGCGCATCTGCTCGACGTGCGCGAAGACGATTCCGTTCTCGATATCTGCGCGGCGCCCGGCGGGAAGACGGCAATTCTCGCGCGCGCAGCAGGTCCGCAATCGCTGGTCGTGGCCGCCGATCTGCACGCGCATCGCCTGCAAGCCCTGCTCACGACGCTTGCCCGTCTCAACATCGCTTCGGTGCGGAGGGTCGCACTCGACGCCACCAGTCCTCTTCCCTTCGGCCGGTCGTTCGCAAGAATTCTTTTGGACGCGCCGTGTTCCGGCACGGGCACGCTGGCGCGCAACCCGGAGATCCGCTGGCGCCTTCAGCCAGCCGATCTCTCTGACCTGCAACGCCGCCAGGTTGCATTGCTCAAGAATGCGCTTGTTCTGCTCGCTTCCGGCGGGCGACTTGTGTACTCCACTTGCTCGCTGGAGCCGGAGGAAAACGAACTCGTTGTGGACGAGGCGCTGCAAGCTGTCCGCGGTTTTCATCGCGTGCACGCCAGCGGCGCGCTCGAACCGCATTTGCGCGAAGGCGCGAGCACTACGCGCCTGTTCGCTCCCGACGGCGTTTTCCGCACATTTCCACCGGAGCACGGCACCGACGGATTCTTCGCGGCGGCCGTCGAGCACGAATAGCCGCCGACTCTTGCGACGGCTCCGCGCTGCGCTACAATGTCCCGCATGGCACTCAGTGAAAGAGTTGAATCCTACGCGCGCCTGGGGCTTGGCATTCTGATTCTGCTGGGCGTCGCTTTTCTCAGCGCGATTACCGCTATACGACTCTCTATTCAAGGCCGCGAGGTGGAGGTCCCCAGAGTGGTGGGCTTGAAAGCCGGCGACGCGCAGACCTTGCTGGAATCGCGCCGGCTGGGCATGAAAATTGCCGATCGCGTGTACAGCGACCTGCCGCTCGATTTCGTCGTGCGGCAGAGCCCGCCGACAGGGACGCGCGTCAAGGTGCGCCAGCGCGCACACGTGGTGCTCAGCCTCGGGCCGCAGAAAGTATCCGTGCCCGCGCTCGTCGGGCAGAGCGCGCGCGCTGCACGCATCGAGCTGCTGCGCGCCGGACTGCAGGTCGGAGAGATCACTTCGCTCTACATCGCGGACCACGAACCGGACGAGGTCGTGCAGCAAGATCCGCCGCCGCAATCGGCCAATTCCGGCAGCCCGCGGGTCAATCTGCTCGTGTCGCAGGAGGAGCGCCCTACCGAATATGTGATGCCCGACTTCTCCGGGCAAATGCTCGCGGAGGCGCAGCGCCACATTAGCGCGGCCGGTCTGCACCTGACGAAAATTTCCTTCGCCCCAATGCCTACGTTGGCCAAAGGGACGGTGTCCGCACAGCTTCCGCTGCGGGGAGCCAGAATCGTTGCCGGAACGAACATCGAGCTGCAAGTTGCCGAGTAAAGAGCACCTCGCGCTGTGCTAAAATTCCCGCGGAGATTGTGATGCTGCCTGCCATTGAAATCGCTCCATCCATTCTGGCCGCCGACTTTGCCCGGCTGGGCGAGGAGATTGCCGCGGTGGAGCGGGGCGGCGCGCGCATCCTTCATGTGGATGTGATGGACGGCCACTTCGTGCCCAACATCTCCATCGGCGTGCCCGTAGTTTCTTCTTTGCGCAAGGCAACCACCCTGGTGCTGGATGTGCATCTGATGATCGAGGATGCCGCGCGGTACGTGGGGGCCTTTGCGGATGCCGGGGCGGACATGATTTCCGTGCACCAGGAAACGACCCCGCATCTGGATCGCGTGCTGGCGAGCATCCGCGAGCGCGAAATCGAGGCCGGCGTGGTGCTGAACCCGGCGACACCTGTGGCCACGCTCAGTGAAGTGCTACCGGTGGTTGATTTCGTCCTGGTGATGAGCGTGAATCCGGGCTTCGGCGGGCAGAAATTCATTCCCGGCTCGCTGGACAAACTTCGGCAGCTCAAAGAGCTGCGTTCGCGCTATAATTGGACGTACCGCATCGAAGTGGACGGAGGAATGGATTTGCAAAACGTCAGCGATGCCGTCCGTGCGGGTGCGGAGATTATTGTGGCTGGAACTTCAGTGTTTCGCACGCCCGACGCGGCCGAAGCGGTCCGTCGGTTGCGGCAGGTAGCCAGCGAAGCCCTGGCGCAGAAAGTGTAATGAGAGTTATTCGCCTCCTCCAAATGAAACCGTGGTTTGCCCTGCTGCTGGGGTGTCTGCTTTTAAGCGGCTGCGGCAAAGGAAAGTCGAAGTCTGCCCTGCCGGACCTCAGCCAATCGGCGGAGCCCGACAAGGTCTTGTATGAAAAGGCTATGGCCGACCTGAAAAAAAACCGTCACGAGATCGCCCGGCTGACGCTGCAAACCCTGATCAACACGTATCAGGACAGCGAATACCTGGCCAAGGCCAAGTTAGCGATCGCGGATTCTTTTTACGATGAGGGCACCACCAGCGGATTGACGCAAGCGGTTGCAGAATACAAAGACTTCATTACCTTCTTCGAGTTTCTGACAGAGGAGGCTTCGTACGCACAATACCGCATCGGCATGGCGCATTTTCGACGCATGGAAAAGCCCGATCGGGATCGCACTCAGGCCAAGCTCGCCGAGCAGGAATTCCAGGCATTCGTACTTCGCTACGCCGACAACAAACTTTTCACGGACGCGGAGCAGCGTTTGCGCGAAGTGCAGGAAGTGCTGGCCGAAGGCGACTTCCGCATTGCTCGATTTTATTATCTGAAGGACACTCCAAACGCGCGCCGCGCAGCCATCCTTCGGCTTTCTGAAATCGTGGACCGTTACCCCCTCTATAGCCAGGCGGACCGCGCACTGTGGATGCTAGGGGAAGCCCTGGCGAAGGATGAGAAGACGCAGCACCTCGCGCCGCGTTACTTCAGCCGCATCGTGCAAGATTATCCGGATTCGGCTTTTGTCGATGACGCTAAAACGAAACTTGTCAAAATGAATTTGCCGGTCCCGCAGCCCAACCCCGAGGCGTTAGCTCGCATCCAGAAAGAAAAGGAGACTGGCCAGGAGCGGGCGGGAATGTTGCGTCGCGCCCTCGGCATGTTTAAGAGCGGCCCGGATCTCACTGCGGCGGCCCATTCCGGCAAGCCCAACTTGAATCCGCCCAGCGAAGCCATGGCTGGAGAGTCCCTGCTTTCTGGAGCAGGCAACCTGAGCGTTACAGGGACCGCTACGGGAACGTCCGGAGAGCCTGTCTCGACAGTTCCGACGGCGCCCGGGGCGACCAGCGCTCCTGCGAAGGCCGGCGAGGCCGGGGCCAACCCTGCATCCGGCACCCCTGCCAAGCCCGTGGACATCACCAAAAAAAGCAAGGCGGATTTGGAAAAAGAGAAGAAAGAGAAAGAGAAAAAGGAAAAAGAATCCTCCAGCAAGAAAAAGAAGGGTCTCCGCAAACTGATTCCCTGGTAAGCACGGACCGCTGCTTACAGTCCCCCTCCTTTCCACCCATCCGGCTACGTAAGTTGCTGGCTCCAGTGCTGCGGCTTTCGGTTGACTCCCGAAGCGATAAAGTGTTACCAATAACACCACAATCTGCGGACGCCAGCCTGCGTCGCGCATGATCTGGGGGAGCGCCGGGTGAAGATCCTGGTCGCGGACGACAATCGCAGCATTCCGAAAAAAGTGACCGAAGCCCTGAAGGATCTGGGCTACGAAGTCCTGGGTGTGGGACACGGCGAAGCCGCGGTCAAGAAGATGCCGGAATTCATGCCGGACCTGGTCCTCGCGGACGTCTTCATGCCCGTGCGCAATGGCTACGAAGTCTGCGAGTTTGTCAAAAACGACCAGCGCTTCGCGCACATTCCCGTCGTACTGCTCGTCGGCGCCTTCGACCCCATAGATCAGCACGAGGTCAAACGCGTCCGCGCAGACGGCCTGCTGAAAAAGCCTTTTGACCCGCCCAGCGATTTGTTGGAAATGGTCAAGACGATGCTGGAAAAGTCCGCGCAGGCGCGGCCCGCTGCGGAAACGAAAGCTGGTGGGCCGAGAGTCGGCGATACAGTGGAACTCTCCGCAACAGAAATGAAAGGGCTGACACCGGAAACCAAACCGCCGGAGCCGGAACCGGAAATCGAAGAATTCGCCACTCGCCCGGCGCGCGTCGAGTTCGGCGAAAGTTCGGAAGGCATGTCCTTCGGCGAACTCCTGGAAGCTCCCGCGGAAACAGAAGCGCCCAAAGTCATTGAAAAAGGCCCGAAGCCAGAAGCCGAAGGCTTCCGCGCTTCCAGCGTTCCAGACATTGAATTTGCCGGTGAGAAGGAAGAGGAGGAGGAAGAAGCCAGCCAGCCGTCGGGTCCGCCAGCCGCTGCGGAAGCGCCGCCTTGGGGCGCAGCAATGCACGCCGAAACCGAAGCAGCAGCTACAGAGGCGGCCGCTCCGCCGGAAACGCCGCAGTGGGGTGGCATTGAAGTTCCTGCCAAAGAGCCGTCACCTGAGGAGCCTCCCATCAAAGTGGAGTTCGAACCTTCGGAGCCAATGGAACTGGTCCTCGACGAGGCCGAAGCGCCTGCCGAATCGCATGTGGAGGCCGGGCCGCTTCCCGAGCTGGCTTCTACACCGGATGAGTTTATGTCCGCGGCGGCTTCATCCGCTGCCCCGCCAGCGACCGCGCCGAAACCCGAGGCGCCTGCGGCAACCGCCAAAGCTCCGGAGTTTGCAGCAGAGCCCTTTTCGATTCCGTCCATGGAAGAAGTAGCAGCGCCGCCAGCGGCTGTGGAGCCTGCTCCGCCGCCGGAGCCGCCACCAGTAGCAGCGGTTGAGCCTCCGCGCGCGCCTGCGCCGATGATTCCTCCGCCGATGGAAATCCCGCGCATCATGCGCCCACCGGAGCCGGAGCCCCCGGCGCCAGCACAGCCCGCTCCATTCACCGGCAACACGGACGCTTTTGCCCGCCCGCACGTGAATCCCGCGGACGTGGATGCCATCGTCGAAAAGGTCATCGCCCGGCTGCAAAAAGGCGTGCTGGACCAGATTACCCGCGACATTCTGCGCCCCATCATTGAGGCGCTGGTGGCGCGGGAAATCCAAAACAAGCAGTAGCCTGCTAGAACTGCGCATTCACCGTTTGTCGTGTCCCTACAATTCTTCTCTTCAGGCCGCAATTGACGCTTGGAAGCATTGCCCCCTATAGTAAGTAGTTTGTTTTCCGCCGGCCGCGCCACAGTGTGCCGCGTGCTGGCATTGCTGCAAAATCCAAAGGATCCATTCGACCCTCATGGCGCGAGAAATTTCCAAAACGTACGAGCCCAACGAAATCGAAAAACGCTGGGCGCAGAAATGGGTGGACGACGCGCTGTTCCGCGCGGACGCCAGCGCGCCGGGCCCGGTCTTCTCCATCATCATTCCCCCGCCTAACGTGACCGGTTCGATCCACATCGGGCACATGCTCGAGCACACGCAGATTGACACTCTGGTGCGCTGGCATCGCATGCGCGGGCACAACACGCTCTGGCTGCCCGGCATGGACCACGCCGGAATCGCTACGCAGGTGGTTGTGGAACGCCTGCTCGCCGCCGAAGGGCTTTCGCGAAAACAGATGGGTCGCGAGGAATTCGAGCGGCGCGTTTGGGAATGGAAAGCAACGAGCGGTGGCACCATCAAGAAGCAGTTGATTCGCCTGGGCGCGTCGTGCGACTGGTCGCGCGAGCGCTTCACACTGGATCCGCCGCTGTACCGCGCGGTGCTGGAAGCTTTCCTGCGGCTCTATCGCGAAGGCTTGATTTATCGCGGACGCTACATGGTCAACTGGTGCCCGCGCTGCATGACGGCGCTGAGCGATCTCGAAACCGTGCACCAGGAACGTCAGGGACATCTCTGGTTCATCCGCTACCCGGTTGTCGGATCGAGCGATTCCATCGTTGTCGCCACGACGCGCCCGGAGACGATGCTGGGCGACACGGCAGTCGCCGTTCATCCGGAGGACGACCGCTACAAGCGCTTCATTGGAAGAAAAGTATTGTTGCCGCTGATGGAGCGCGAAATCCCCGTCATCGCCGACGCCATGGTGGACCGCGAATTCGGCACCGGTGCGGTGAAGGTCACGCCCGCGCACGACCCCAACGATTTCGAGCTGAGCAAGCGGCACAACCTGCCCGAAGTGGACATCTTGAACGACGACGGCACGCTCACCGCCGCGGCCGGCACGTACGCGGGGCTGGAGCGCTTTGCCGCGCGCAAGGAAGTTGTCGCCGCGCTAACGGCGCAAGGGTTGCTAGAGAAAACGGTCAACCACACGCACTCCGTCGGCGTTTGCGACCGCTGCAAGACGGTCGTTGAGCCGCGCGTCTCTACGCAGTGGTTCTGCAAAATGCAGCCGCTGGCCAAAGAAGCCATCCAGGTGGTGCGCGAAGGCTTGATTCCCGTCGTTCCTGAGAATCAGAGAACGATCTATCTGAACTGGATGGAGAACATCCGCGATTGGTGCATCTCGCGCCAACTCTGGTGGGGACACCGCATACCCATCTGGCACTGCGCCGATTGCAAAGGCATGACTCCGGCGGCGGATTCGCGCGTGGAAATCGTCAACGGGCGCGCGCAAGCCGCCGGCGTGCCAAAGAAATGTTCGGGTTGCGGCAGCGCAAACATTGCGCAAGACCCTGACGTGCTCGACACGTGGTTCAGTTCCGGTTTGTGGCCTTTTTCCACGCTGGGCTGGCCGGACGAAACTGAAGATTTGAAAAAGTTTTACCCCACTTCCCTGCTCATCAGCGGCTACGACATTCTTTTCTTCTGGGACGCTCGCATGATCATGATGGCGCTGCATCTGATGCCGCGCGACAAGATCGAAGAGCGCATTCCCTTCCGCGCGCTGTACCTGCATGCGTTGGTGCGCGACCCCGAAGGCCTGAAAATGTCCAAGACGCGCGGCAACGTCGTGGACCCGCTCGAGATCATCGAGAAGCATGGCACCGACGCGCTGCGCTTCGCCCTCGCGGTGATGGCCGCTCCCGGCACGGACATCGCCCTCAGCGAGGAGCGCATCCTCAGTTACCGCGCCTTCGCCAATAAAATCTGGAATGCCACGCGCTTCCTCTTCTTGTCCATTCAAAAGTACGAGGAGGAAACGAGTCATCCATCTTCCAGTTGGCTCAAACCATTTCCGCATGTAGGCGCAGGTTTCCCCGTACCAGATCAGCCGAACGAAATGTGGAATCGATTGTGGTCGGGCGTCGACACCGAGGTGCCGGACAAATGGATTGTTGCCCGTCTGATGAAAACAGTTCGCGAAGCAAACGAAGCGCTTGCGGAATTCCGATTTCATGAGGCCTCGCAGTCGATTTACAGCTTTGTCTGGCACGATTTGTGCGATTGGTATGTGGAATGGATCAAGCTACAACTATCGACAAGCATTGAACCTTGGGAGAAGTTGGCGTTCATAAAAAGACTAACGCACGTATTTGAAGAAACTCTACGTTTGCTCCACCCGTTCATGCCCTTCATCTCGGAAGAGATCTGGCAACAGCTTCCACATACGACGCAATCTATCGCAGTTGCTCCCTACCCCGAATTCTGGCAACCCCCGATCATGTACTCGTGGGCTGAGAGGCAAATGGCGATTCTTCAGAACGCTGTCCTCGTAGTTCGAAACATACGGGCTGAGCACAAGATTGATCCCAAGAGAAAACTGGCGGCCCAATTTAAAACCTCGAACCAAGAAGTATTGAAATTGTTCATCGACTACAAAGCCTGGATTCAGAACCTCGGAAGGTTGAGCGAGTTTAGCCCGTGTCCTGTGGAGTTGCAGCAGGATGGGGGAGTCATCCGTCACACATCACAATTCGATCTCCGGATTGAGTTTGGGGAAACGGTCGACCTCTCCGCTGAGTTGAGCAAGTTGCGCAAGGACATTGACTACATTGCGAAGGATATTGAGGACAAGCGTAAGAAACTGGCTGACCAAACCTTCCGCAGCCGCGCTCCCGAAAATGTCGTAAAGTCCATGGAGAGCAAGCTGGCCGAGCGGATGGTGGAACACCAGAAATTAAGCGATCGGCTGAGGCAGTTGGAAAAATCGGCGTCAGCATGAACCCAACCACCCGCTAGGGCACAATCCGCTGCACCGGACGCCCCGGCACCCCGCATGAAAGAAACTGCCAAAATCGTGGAACTGAACTGGGATGCGGAAGATATTGCGTTGTTGGTGCGCAACGCGCTCGCCGAAGACCTTGTGGAAGGCGCCGGCTTTGCCGCCGTGGACCACACCGCGCACACCATCGTGGACGCGCACGCCACGGCCAGCGCCAGAATTGTCGCCAAACAAAAATTGATTCTTGCCGGACTTCCGCTTGCTGAGCGGATTTTCCGCCAGCTCGACGCCGCCATCCGCGTGGAGAGAAACTTCGAAGAGGGCGCGCAGATTCCCTCTGATGCCGTCGTCGCTCAAGTTCAAGGTTCCGCTCGCGCCATACTTACCGGCGAGCGCACCGCACTCAATTTTCTCGCACGGCTTTCCGGCGTGGCCACCTGCACGCGGCAGTTCGTGGACGCCATCGCCGGCACCCGGGCGCGCATTCGCGACACGCGCAAGACTACTCCCTTGCTGCGGGCGCTGGAAAAATACGCGGTGCGATTGGGCGGGGGCGTGAATCACCGCTTCGGGCTCTACGACGCCATGCTCATCAAGGAAAATCACATTGCACTGGCCGGCAGCGTGACGGAAGCGATTCGCCGCGCGCACGAACACCAGCACGCGCATCGCGAAACTACCGCCTACGAGTCCTTTGGCCCCGGTCCTGCGCGCGAAGTCTTGCCCATTCAGGTCGAGGTGCGCAATGAGGCTGAGCTCCGCGAAGCGTTGTCCGCGGGCGCCGATTCCGTGCTGCTCGACAATCTACTTCCGACGCAAGCCACGGCGTTCGTCACCCTGGTTCGCCGCGAACGCGCAACGTGCCTAGTGGAAATTTCCGGCGGCGTGACGCTGGCCAATGTTCGTGCTTACGCGGATTCCGGCGCCGACTTTATTGCCATCGGCGCGCTGACGCATTCCGCTCCCGCGGCGGATTTCTCGCTGCTAGTCGAGTCGCCCTCGGCGTAACGGCGGGTTTACCCCGCCGCCCCTGCTTGTAGTAAGCTCTTTCCGCTTCGCAGGAGTTCCCTTGCTACGTTCGGTCCCCGGCACCACCGACCGCCGCATTGACGCGCTGCTGGCGCTGCTGGCGGAAAACTCGCTGATGGTCATCAGCGGCGCAAAGATCGCCCGCGAAATCGGCGTGACGCGCTCGACCGTGTGGCGCTGGGTGGAAAAACTCCGCTCGCTCGGCGTCAAGGTGAAGGGCCACCCGCGCAGCGGTTATCAAGTGGAGCGCCTCCCGGACGTGCTGGTGCCGCAGCTTTTGCGCAGCGGCCTGCATGGCACTATGTTCGGCAAGCGCATCCATCATTTCTTCAAGACCGATTCCACGAACAGCGTTGCGCTGCGCCTCGGGCAGGACGATGAGCCGCACGGAGCTCTGGTCATCGCCGAAGAGCAAACCGCCGGCCGCGGCCGCGCGGGCCGCTCCTGGCTCTCAGAAAAAACCAGCGGGATTTACGTCAGCGTGCTGCTTCGGCCAGCACTTTCGCCCATGCACGCGCCCCTTCTCACCCTCATGGCCGGGCTGGCCGTGCGGGATGCCGTCGCCGAGCAGACCGGCCTCGCGCCGGACATCCGCTGGCCGAACGACCTGTTGCTGAGTGGCAAAAAATTCTGCGGCATCCTTACGGAAATGCATGCCGAGCCCGACCGTGTGCGCTACGTGGTTATCGGCATCGGCCTGAACGTCAACCACACGCGCCTGCCTGCGGAAATCGAGAAACTGGCCACATCGCTGCATTTGGAGGCAGGCCGCTCGCAATCGCGCCTCGAATTGCTCATCCGGTTGCTGCGCCAGCTGGACCGCTACTACAATCAGTTTGTGCGCGAAGGCCCTGGGCCGTTGCTCGCGCGTTTCGCGCAAGTGTCCAGCTACGCGCAGGGCAAGCGCGTGCGCATTACGACGGCGACGGAGACGTTCACGGGCATCACCGCCGGGCTCGAGCCCAGCGGCCTGTTGCGCGTGACGCGCGAAGACGGCCGCGTCGAACCGGTGATCGCCGGCGACGTAACGGAGGCAGATTGATGCTGCTGACCGTGGATGTGGGAAACACCAATACCGTGCTCGGCGTATTCCGCGAGAATTCCCTGCTCGCTCACTGGCGGCTCACCACCGCGCGCGGGCAAACCGTGGATGAATACGGCATCCTCACGCGCAATCTCTTCACTCTCGCGGGCCTCGAACCCAAACAGATTGGCGGCATCATTGTCAGCTCCGTCGTTCCGCCGCTGAACGCCACGCTCGCGGAAATGGCTGAGCGCTATTTCCAGTTGAAGGCGCTGTTCGTCGAGCCGGGGGTCAAAACCGGCATGCCTGTCCTCTACGAAAACCCGCAGGAAGTTGGCGCGGACCGCGTGGTGAACGGTGTCGCTGCGTTCGAAAAATACGGCGGCCCGTGCATCATCGTGGATTTCGGCACCGCCATCACCTTCGACGCGATTTCTGCAAAAGGCGAGTACATGGGCGGCGTGATCGTGCCGGGGATTGGCATCGCTTCCGAGGCGCTCTTTGCGCGCGCCGCGCGATTGCCGCGCGTGGAAATCAAAGACCCGGGAAGAATCATCGGTACAAATACAGTAGGCTCCATGCAGGCGGGGCTGTACTACGGCTATGTGGACCTTGTGGATGGCGTTCTCCGCCGCATGAAGGAAGCGCTCGGGCCGGATACCAAGGTCATCGCCACTGGTGGGCAAGCGGCGCTGGTGGCCCGCGGCTCGCGATTGATCGAAGACGTGGACGAATTTCTAACTCTCGAAGGCCTGCGCATCATTTGGGAGCGCAACCGCACGCAACGTCCAGTGACTGTGGGAAAGCCGGTCGAGGTGTCTGCAAAAAAATCTACTACGCGCCGCCGCCCTTAGTTTGCAGCCGCCGCACCTTCCACAAATACCAGGTAGCGATCGAGCGGTACGGCCGCCATGCCTCGCCCAGCTTCTGCATTTTCGTCGCGGAAGGCAGCGCGCGCATTCGGTACGCTTCCTTAAACCCGTACTGCAATCCCAAATCGTCCACCGGCAGCACGTCCGGGCGCCGCAACGAAAAAATCAAGAACATCTCCGCAGTCCAGCGCCCGATGCCCTTCACCTGCGTGACATTTTCAATGACTGCTTCATCGGACACGCGCGTGAATTTTCCGAGCGTCAGTGTGCCGTCGCTGGCTTTTCTGGCGAGGTCCCGCAAGTAACCGATTTTCTGCCGGGAAAGTCCGGCGCGACGCAGCTTGTCCACAGGCGTGCGTTTTAGTTCGTGCGGCGTCGGCAGCTGCCCCGGGCCTTCGACGCGCGGCGAATAGATTTGCCGGAAGCGCCGGGCAATCGTCTGCGCAGCTTTGTACGCGAGCTGCTGATAGATGATGGCGTCCACCAGCGCGCCAAATTGATTGCGCTCGCATTCGAGGTGCAGCCCGCACCGTCCCACGCGCTCGATGACTGACCGCAACACGGGGTCGCTCTTTTTTAAATGACGTAACGCTTGGGCATAGTTGGGCATGGCGAAGAACGATACGGTTTTCCGGAATCATTCGCAACCCGCCACGCCGTCGGACTTTTGGGTGAGGTGTTACAATATTGTGCGATGCCCACGGAGTTCAACTACTTCAATTATTTTACGGAGATCGAGGAATATTTCTGGAAGAAGCGCGGCGCGCATCTGCTCGTGTCGCCGCTCGATTGGGCCATCCTCGAAACATGGCAAAAGGCTGGTATTCCACTGGACGCCGTGCTGAAAGGCATTGATCGCGCCTTTGAGAGCTATCAGCGCTCGCGGCGCGGCGCCGCTGGGCGCAGCATGAAGAGTCTGGCCTATTGTGTGGACGCCGTCCTCGACGCCGCTACGGAAGCCAAGGAAGCCGCTGCCGGAAAAGGGCCTGCCGACGGCGCTGCCGCGAAAGCATCACAATCGTTTGCGCCGGAGGAAGTGCGCGCCTACCTTTTGCGCAATCGCGAACTCCTCGCCGCGGCCGCCGATAAGGTCACAGCAGTTTCAGCGGATCTCGCCGCGCGACTGCGCGAAACCGCTTCGCGGTTGAATGAAGTGCTGCCGCTCACGGATGTACCCGGCCGCCTGGATCTCGAAGATTTGGAGCGCCGCCTGACGGTGCTGGAAGAAAAGCTTTCCGCTGCGGTTGCCGCGAGTGCAAGCGAAGAGGTGTTGCTCGAAATTCGCCGCGAAATGGATCGCGCGCTGTCGCCTTATCGCCGCAAAATGTCCGCCGAGCAATTAGGCCAGCTTGAACGGCAGTACATTCAGAAGCGGCTGTTTGAAACATACGGCGTGCCGCGCCTGAGCTTGTTTTACTTGACCTAGGTGCGGCGCAACCAGCCGCAGAGAGTCCCATGACCATGGAAGTGAAGATAGAAAAACTTGTGTACGGCGGCGAAGGACTCGGCCATCAGGACGGCCACACGGTCTTTGTGCCCTACGTGCTGCCGGAAGAAGTTGTGCGGTTGCGCGAAGTCGAGCGCAAAAAGAAATTTATCCGCGGGCGCGTGCAACAGATTGTTACCGCTTCGCCCGAACGCACCGCTCCTCCTTGCCCGCATTTCACGCAGTGCGGCGGCTGCCATTACCAGCACGCTCCTTACGACGCGCAACTGCGCTTCAAAACTTCTATCTTGCGGGAAACTCTTTCACGCATCGGCCGCATTGCCTGGGATGGCCCCGTTTACGTGCACCCCTCGCCACCGCTGCGTTACCGCAATCGCGCGCAATGGAAGATTCGCCCGGCGGGCGAACGCCACGCCATCGGCTATTTTCAATCCGCATCCACGGCGCTATGCCCGGTCGAGCAATGCCCGGTGCTTTCGCCGCGCCTGGAGGAAGTGCTTTCCACGCTACGCTCAATGCTGGCGCAGGGTGCGCTGCCCGGTTCTTTGCGTGAAATCGAAGCCTTTGTGGATTCCGCAGATGAAAAAGTACTTTTGAACGCAGCGCTGGAATCATTTTCCAGCTCTCCGGCTGCGCTCGCGGAGAAACTTCGCGCGGCTTTGCCCGGTGTGGAGACTGTTCTGCTGAACGACATGGCGCGCGACCGTTTTGAGTTATTCGGCTCCGGCCATCTGGATTATCTCGTCGCGGACACATCATTCCAGGTTGGTCATCTTTCCTTTTTTCAGGCCAATCGATATCTACTGGACGAGCTGTCGCAGGCCGTCCTCGCAGGTACAAATGGCGGCCTGGCGCTGGATCTGTTTTCCGGTGTCGGCTTGTTCACGATTCCGCTCACACGGAATTTCGAGCGCGTAATTGCAGTGGAATCCAATGCTGCAGCCGCGCGCGACCTCGAGGCCAACATTTCGTCCGCGCACGTTTCCGCGCAATTGGCCAACACCCCTGTCGAAGAGCTCCTTCGTGACTGGCAAGAGGCGCCCGATTTGATCGTACTTGATCCGCCTCGCGCGGGCGTGCCCGCAGAAGCTCTGCAACGGATTTGTGCCCTTGTTGTTCCGCGCGTTCATTATGTCTCTTGCGACCCCGCCACCCTGGCCCGCGACTTGCAAGCGCTCCTCGCCGGTGGATTTCACATTGAAGAAATCCACCTTTTTGATATGTTTCCCCAGACGTTTCACATCGAAACGCTTGTGAAACTCGTTCGTTCGGCCTGAGCGGATTCTTCGCCTCCATCGGTTGCGATTGTGGGCCGTTCCGCTGGCGACACCATGCGACTTCCTGCGCTGTGGCTAACTGTGGCCTTCGCCGCCGGGATTGTGGTCGGCCTGGCGGCTGACTTGATTCCCGGCGTTTGGATCGCCTGTGTCGTAGCCTCGGTGGTTGCAGGATTTGCATTCACGCGGCGGAACTGGTTCCGGCCGGCATGGATGGCAACTCTCCTGGCGTGGTTTGCGCTGGGTGCGCTGGGCGCCACTCTCGAGCACGCCGCAGTTCCCGCCAATCACGTCACGCAACTCGTTTCCTCCGGCCGGCTCGACCTCAGCGAACCTCTGCGCTGGCGCGGCCGCCTGCGCAGCGACCCCGTTCGGTTGCCGTGGGGGTTTCGCACCGAGATTGACCTTGAGCAAGTAGAAAGTGCCGGCCAATCAGTCCAACTCTCCGGCGGGATGCGCCTGAATTATTACCGGCGCGAGGGCGAGGAGCCATCCATCGTAGCTTTTCGCGCCGGTGATCGCGTTGAGTTTTTGGCCCGTGCGCGAACGCCGCGCAATTTCCTCACACCCGGCTTTTACGACAGCCGCGCACAGCTCGCTCGTCAGAACATTCATTTGACCGCCTCGCTTCGTTCCGTGGAACTTCTTGTCAAGCTCGGCGACGCTGCACCGACTCTCGCGCATCGTTTCGCGCGAGTGCGCGGTCATCTTTTGACCCGGCTAAGCGTGTTGTTTCGATCCGCGCCCGATCAGGCCGCCGTGCTGCGCGCCATGCTGCTGGGTGACTACAATTTTCTCGATCGCGATGTCTCGCAATCGTTTCAGCGCACGTCCGTGTACCACGTGCTGGTTATTTCCGGTCTGCACGTCGTGGCGCTGGTCGCATTCGTCTGGTGGGTGGCGCGGCGCCTGCGTGTGTCGTTGGTGCTCACGGTGATCGCCGTCTTCATCGCCCTTGCATTCTTTGTCGCCATTGTCGAAGACCGTCCTCCTATTGAGCGCGCGGCGCTGATGGCCACCGTTGTGCTTCTTGCACGCTTGCTCTTTCGCCGCGTGCAGATTCTGAACACTCTGGCGGTGGCTGCGCTGCTGGTTCTCTTGCTGCGTCCTTCCTCATTAAGCGACGCGAGTTTTCAGCTTTCGTTTCTCGCAGCGCTGATTATCGGCGGCATCGCTCTGCCGCTGGTGGACATCACCAGCGCTCCCTTTCGCAAAGCGCTGGAGAATCTGAGCGACGTCACGCGGGACGCTGCCCACTCGCCGCGCGCCATCCAGTTTCGTCTCGACCTGCGCAGCATTGCTGACTGGTTCGCGTCCCGCTTGCCCGCACGCCTCGCCCAATGGAGCGCTTCCCTGCTGGCTGGGCCGTGTGCCGCGGCATTTCGGCTGTGGGAAGTGTTCCTAATTTCGCTCACGGTGCAACTGGGCCTTCTGCCGCTGATGGCGCACTTCTTTCATCGCATCAGCGTGAGCGGCCCGCTCGCGAACATGCCCGCCTCGGTGCTGTCCGCGCTAATCGTTCCGTTCGGATTTGTTACGCTGGGCCTCGACGCCCTGTGGACGCGCCTCGCAACATTGGCGGCTCCGATCACCGGCTGGTTCGTACAGGCGTTGCTCTTTGTCGTGCAAGCCATCAACGCTTGGCCGCGCACGGCATACCGCATTCCGGGCCCGCCAGCGTGGGTCCTGGTAGCGTTCTATTTTTGCTTGGTGCTCGCTGCTTTGGCGGCCGTCGCACGGCATCGCCGCTGGACCCTACTGCTTTCACTTCCGCTTGCGGCGCTGCTATTCGTCACGGCGACGTATCCGTTCCCCCCGCAACTCGCCCCGGGAATACTCGAGGCTTCGGTGTTGGATGTCGGCCAAGGCGATTCGATTTTCGTGGCTTTTCCGGACGGCCGGACACTTTTGATTGATGGTGGAGGAACCTACGGCGCGAACCGCGTAGGCGGCGTGCGGATCGGCATGGACATCGGCGAAAGCGTAGTGTCACCTTATCTATGGCAGCGCGGCATTCGCCGACTCGACGTCATTGCGCTTTCCCACGCGCACACCGATCATCTCGACGGGCTCAACGCCATCCTGGAAAATTTTCGCGTACAAGAACTCTGGATTGGCCGCGCGGCGGATACCCAGCCCTTCCGCGACCTGCTGGCCCATGCACGCGCTCGAGGCGTGCGCGTGGTGGACCACTCGCGCGGCAATGCTTTTTCCTGGGGCGCGGTTACCGGCCTGGTCCTTTGGCCCGAGGATCGCTCGCAGGCTACCGCAGCGTCCAACAATGATTCGCTGGTGCTGCGTCTGGAATACGGCCGCCGCGCTTTTCTGCTTCCGGGCGATATCGAGAAGCCCATCGAATCCGATCTCGTGCTTCGCGGCGATCCCCTAGTCGCGGACGTGCTGAAAGTTCCCCATCACGGCAGCCGCACTTCGGCAACGGAGTCGTTGCTCGAAGTGGTGCATCCATCCTTTGCTGTGATTTCTGTTGGCGAGACGAATTCCTTTGGTCATCCGCACCGCGAGACGTTGGACCGGCTGCGCGCCGCGCACGTTCGCACGTTCCGCACCGATCAGGATGGCACGGTTACATTTACGTCTGATGGAAATGTCGTCTGGGTAAAAACTTTCGTTGCCGGTGACAAGTAATCAATCGGCGGCTTAAGCAGCTGAGGGATCTTCGGAATCAGCCGACGGGCCGCTCTCTTCAATTTGAATGCCGTCGCTGCTGCTCAGGTAGGACGCAATCACGGCGCGTGCTTCTTCCGCTTGCGATTCCAGCACGACAATATCGCTATCTCGGAATCCTTCAGGAGGTTCGCGCATTGGGAAGGGATCCGAACCGGCTGAGCCCGGCGAAGAGATCCCGGCGCTTTCCAACAGGCCGCGGATCACCACCGCCTCTGTCGAACTGCCCGCCTGATGCACCACCACCGTGCGCTGCGCCGCTGGATTCTCGCTCACTTGCCACCCCGTTGGACCGACTCTATACTCTTTGCAGAGCCCGCACAATGCTGCCGAATCTCCAACGCCTGCCGACACAGGCCGAAATTGACGAGGAGAGCAGGCGCACACGCCGGCTGCGTATTGTGGTCAACCTGACGCTGGACCTGATCGGCCAAGGACAACTCAGCTACGACGAAGCAGCCGAACTGGTCGCCGCCGCGCGCCGCGTCGCCCTTCAGCTGTTTCCGGACAAGGGAGAGACCTACGACCTGATTTATGCCCCGAAGTTTCAGCGCCTGATGCGCCAGTTGTACCGCATCCAGTAGCTCAGCTTCCCCGCAACAGGAGGATGGCCCACAGCACGCAGATTCCTCCGAGCACTCCCAGCGCGGCTTGATATTCCCGGTTGCGCCAGTACTGTTCCCAGGAGAATTTCTCCGCTAGAGACTCTGTGCGGCGGAATCGCGGAAGGAAAAGCGGCACGCGCGCGGCGTACTCATCAAAAGCGGCTCCGTAGCGCGAGCGAAGCTCCTTTGCCTCGCGCTTCATCACCGCCGCATAAAAATATCCAAAGTAGGCTACGACCACAGCCGCTGCGACCCAGCCGGCGTCCACCCAGAACCGTCCGGCCACCAAGAAGCCAGCGGCAATCAGCGCGCTGCCGAAATACAACGGATTGCGCGTGTATGCGTAAGGCCCACCGGTCGCCAGTTGCTCATGCTTACGCAGATGTCCCGCCGCCGCAGCGCGAAAACATAATCCGACGAGGGCAATTGCCCCGCCGATGAATATGGATTGTTCGAGTGGACGCACGAAAACCAGATACAGCAACGCTACGGGATACCCCAGCCGCACGCGCCAGCGCATGGCAAAATCAGAATTACGGCTCATGCGGCAACTCCAAGTCGCTTGCCAATCGCATTCACGACCTGCTCGACGGTGATGGAGCGCATCGAAAGCGCCGGCGAACTATCTCGCTTGTAGGTGGTTTCTTCCGAGCGTGCGTTGCGCACCACGATTTCCGCCCGCGAATACGGCCCGTTGCGCGCTGGATCCGTGGGGCCGTACAGACCGACCACCGGCGCTCCGAGCGCCACAGCCAGATGCAGCGGGCCCGAGTCGCCGCCCACGAAAAGTGACGCGCCTCGGACGAGCGCCATCAACTGTGGCAGATCCCCTGAAAATAGCAGCGGATCCGCATCGCCGGCCACCAGGCGAACCGCTTCGGCCAGATTGCGCTCTCCGGGACCGTAGTTCACCACTCCGCGCCACCCCGCACAGGGAAACACCGAGAGCAGCCGTCGCAGCAAGTGTCCGTACTGTTCCGCTGGCCAGCACTTGGACATCCAGCCCCCGCCGGGGCTCACCACAAAATATTTCTGACCGCCTTTGCCTCCGAGCTGCATGCGCACGAACCGCTCGGCCTCGTCGGGAACGGCGAGTGGAAATCGCACCTCCCATCTCTCCGCACCCAGATGGTGCGCAAGCTCCAGATTCTGATCCACAATATGCAACGCCGTGGACTGCACGCGCTCCGTATAGAACCACGCCGCGCCGCTCTCGCGCAGCAGTTCGATGGCATATCCAATTCGTCGCTTCGCGCCGGAGAGCCGCGCCAGAAGAGCAGACTTGTACAGCCCCTGGAAGTCAATCGCGCAGTCATACTTACGCCGCCGCAATTGGCGCACACACGACGAGATCCCGGTCCAAGTGGAGCGGTCGAACCGGATGATGTCGTTGACGTCGGGATTGCCGGCCAACAGCGCGCGCCACTTGTTTTCCACCACCCAATCAATTTCCGAACGGGGAAATTTGTTACGTAGCGCATTCACGGCTGGAAGGGTGTGCACGAGGTCGCCCAGCGACCCCAGCCGTACGACAAGAATACGCTCCTCACTCACGGCGGTTTCCCGTATCGGCGTCCCTCACGCGAGCCAGTAAGGCGCGAGTGGAGTGAGCCTTCGGATCCCCAACGATGGCCACGCGAATCCCCAGCCGCGCCGCAATCTCGCGCTCCGGCACCGTCTCCGCGGTGTAGTCGGTTCCCTTCGCGTGCACCGCCGGGCGCAATTCGCTCAGCAGCGCCTCTACGTTGCGCTCGCTGAAAATCACCACGTAGTCCACGGCGGCGAATGCCGCCACCAGTTCAGCCCGCGCTTGCTCCGGAAGAATGGGCCGGCCTGCGCCCTTCAGTCCTCTGACGCTGGCGTCGGAATTGACGGCCACCACAAGCACGTCTCCCTCGCGCTTGGCGCCTTCAAGGTACCGGGCGTGCCCCACGTGCAACATGTCGAAGCACCCGTTGGCCAAAACGATTTTTTCGCCGCGCAGGCGATGCGTCTCTAGCCGCGAACGAAGTTCCTCGCGCCCGAGAATCTTCGCGCGAGCTTCCGCCGTTTTCGGAGTGTTCATTTGGTGGAGGAGCCGGAGAGGTCGGCTTGAATGGCCCGGACTAGTTCTTCGCGCGTGACCGTCGCTGTCCCACGTTTCATCACCACAATCCCGCCGGCGTAATTCGCCAGGTGCGCGGCTTCCGTAAACGTGCCGCCCGCCGCCAGCGCCAGTGTAAACACGGCAATCACCGTGTCGCCCGCGCCGGTCACATCGAGCGCTTGGTCTGTGCCGTACACCGGAATATGAACAGGTTTGCGCCCGCGCAGGAAGAGCGCCATTCCATCTTTGCCGCGCGTCACCAGTAGAGCTTCCAGCTTCATGGCCCGCAGCGTTTGCGCGCCCAGTGCTTCCAGCCGCTTTGTGTCCGTTCCGATGCGCGTGTGATGCAGCGCCTCGATTTCCGGCTCGTTGGGAGTGGCTGCGGTAATTCCCGACCCTTTGTAATCGAGTAGCGCGAACCGCGAATCGAGCAGCACCAGTTTCCCGCGCATGGCGCTTACTGCCGCCGGAGATGCAACCCCAAATCCATAATCCGAGACCAGCGCGGCGGAAGCGCGTCGCGTGAACCCGCGTGCTTTCTTCACCAGAGCCGCACGGACTTTCGCGGGTAACGCGCGCGCATCCGGCTCGCAATCCACGCGCAGAACTTGCTGGCGCGCCGTGTGCGCAAAGCCCGCGAGGTAGCGTGTTTTCCGCGGCGTGGTCCATCCCGCCACGCGAAGGATACCGCTGGTGGCTACGCGCTTGCGCCGGAAATATTCCACCAATGCCTGACCAGCCGCATCGTTTCCTACCACGCCCACCGGCAGCACCTTGGCGCCGAGGTCCGCAAGGTTGTTTGCCGCGTTGGCGCCGCCGCCCGGGACAAGTTGCGTTTCGCGGTGCCGCAAAATCAGCACGGGTGCTTCGCGGGAAACGCGCGAAATCTCGCCAAAAACGAATTCATCTGCCACCAGATCGCCGAGGACGACAATCGTCTGCCGCGAAAACGCGTCAATCAAATCTTGGAGACGGCTCAGGTCGGCGCTCACCGCGACTCCTTCAGAATAATCTCCACCGCTGCTTCCAAATTTTCTGCCACGTGGTCCGGCTGCCGCTTCCATTTCCCGTGGTGCCATTCATACTCGCCGCGGCCGTACCCGCTCAGAACCAGAATACCCCGGCAGCCTGCGGCATGGGCCAATTCCATATCCGAGTAGCGGTCCCCCACCACCCACGAACCGCGCACTTCGAGACGGTGCTCTCGCGCCGCGCGCTTGAGCATCCCCGTCCGTGGCTTGCGGCAGTCGCACTCGTCCGCCGTGATATGCGGACAATAATAAATGGCGTCCAGCCGCGCGCCGCCCGCCGCCAACTCCGCAACCATGCGCTCATGAATCTGGTGAACCAGGGTCTCCGGAAAAAAATCGCGTTGCACTCCCGATTGATTGGTCACTACCACGACAGCGAGCCCTACATCATTCAATCGCCGGATGGCCGCCGCGGAGAACGGATACACCTGAAAACGGCTCAAGTGATTCAGGTATCCCACTTCTTCGGCGATCGTGCCGTCGCGGTCGAGAAACACGGCGTGGCGCGGCTTGGGTTCAGGCAAGGCTGGCGCTTCCCTTCTTGATCCATTCACGTGCCGCGGAATAAACCGCTTCCACTTCCACGCGCGTCATGCAGCGGTGGTCAATCGGGCAGTGGCGCAAGAAACACGGGCTGCATTCAACCTTTTGTTGCACCAGCGTGCGCCGCGGAGTCATCGGCGCCGTGCCCTCCGGGTCCGTGGGACCGAACACGGCCACGACCGGCAATCCCACGGCCGCGGCAACGTGCATTGCGCCCGAATCGTTGCCCACGAACAGGTCACACGAAGCAAACAGCGCAGGCAGCTCTGCGATCTGCGTTTCGCCCGCCAGTTGCACCGCTTTGCGCTTCATGCCCGCGGCAATTTTTCCGGTGACCTCGCGCTCCGCCGCAGAGCCAAAAAGTATAACATCCGCGCCAAACTCGGCAATCAAGCGGTCCGCCAGCGCAGCGTAGCGCTCCACCGGCCAGCATTTTGCCGACCCGTACGCCGCCCCCGGCGCCATGGCCACGCGCACCATGCGCGGTGCGCCAGGGACTCCCGCGCGGTCAAGAAATTCTTCCGCGCGCCCCATTGCTTCCGGCGGAACGTGAAGTCGAATCCGTTCCAGCGCGGGGAGCTTCTCCATCCAACCAGCGCGCCGCAGCAATTCCAAGTAGTAGTAGCTCTCATGCGCAGGTGTTTCACCCGTTTTTGGAACTGGAATCGCCTTCGTCAGCAACCAACTTCGCCCATCCCGCGCGTATCCGATGCGTTGCGGTACGCCTGCTCGCCAGGCCAGCCATGCCGCCTGAAACGCGTTCTGAAGCAGCACGGCGATATCGAAGCGCTCTTTGCGAATTTCCCGCGCCAGACGTTCGAGGCCAAAGAACCCGCGATGGCGTCTGGTATGTTCGAAAACAAGCACGCGGTTGGCCCACGGCTGCCCCTGGAATATTCCACTCACCCATTCACGCCCGAGCAGAGCAATCTCCGGATCAGGCCAGCGCGCGCGGATGGCTTCCAGCGCCGGAATGCACATCACGGCGTCGCCGACCCAGTTAGGCACTCGGATCAGGATTTTCATTGCCTGCCTTTTCGCCGCTTCGCGCAATAATTCGCAGCACCGCCTGCCACAAGCCTTCGCCATCCAGAACCGTCAGGCTAGTCCTACAATAGAACAGCGGGAGCGAGCTGAACTCAACCTGAAGGCAATTGAAGATGTCTTTTTCCGTACAGACCAGCGCCTCTGCGCCCGTGGACCTTGCGCGCGCTTCAAGCTCCTGAACATCGGCTTGCGAAAACTTGTGGTGGTCGCGGAAGGACTTGCAGTCGAGGACATGCATTCCCCACCCGCGCAAATCCTCAAAGAACGCATTGGGATTCCCAATCGCGCAAAACGCGAAGAATTTTCTTCGTTGCGTATCGGCCTTCTGCGCTCCAGCAAGATGCGGGTTCCTTTGGACGATTGCGGAGAGTTCGTTCTGCGCATAGAAGATCGGTGCCTCAGTGTAGCGACGGATGACCACCTCGACGGCGGCCGACGGCTGCCGTCGGGTGATCACAACGAGATCGGCACGGCCCAGGGCAGATGCAGGCTCGCGCAAGCGTCCGGCAGGCAGCAATAGCCCTCCCCCAAATGGATCGGTAGCATCAACCAAGACTATATCGATGTCACGCGCAAGGCGCATGTGCTGAAAGCCATCATCCAGAACGAGCCATTGAACGCCTCCCTGCTCCAGGCGGCGGCCACAGGCAAAACGATCCGCTCCCACCCCGATGCGCACGCGGTCACCAAATCGCTTCCAATAAAGCCAAACCTCATCGCTCATGACGTGCAGTGGAACGTGATCCTCGGGAACCGGCGCAGTGGCGGCGAGCGGAAGATTCGATCCCTTGGAACCCCGGTAGCCCCGTGTGAGGATACCGGTGGGTTTCCGTTCGGAAAGTAGCCGCTCAACAATCCACATCACCAGAGGTGTCTTGCCTGTGCCGCCGACGGTCAGATTGCCGACGCTAATCACCACACTCTTCAGGCGCTTTTGTCGGACAATTCCCATGCGGTAACAATGTGCTCGCACACGAACGATGCCCTCAAACACAAGCGAAAAGGGCCACAGCAGCGCGCGAAGACTGGGGTGCAATTTCACTCGCCGCCCCGCTTTGCAGCCAAGATCGCCGCGATGCGCTCCAGTGATTTCGCCGTCGCGCCACGGTTGCTCTCCACAAGCGCTTTCGCTGCTTCACCCATGCGCCGTCGCTTTTCTTCGCCGCGAATCAACTCCGCCCATGCTTCGCCCAACTCGCGCGCATCGGCCACATGAACCGCAGCGCGCGCTGCTAGAAAATCTGCAGCCATCTCCGAGAAATTTTCCATGTGCGGCCCAAACACGGGCGCCCGGGCAAACGCCGCCGGCTCCAAGATGTTGTGCCCGCCCCGCGCCACCAACGAGCCTCCGACAAAAACAGCGTCTGCAAAACGGTAGAGTCCGGCCAGCTCGCCGACCGTATCCAGCAGCAGCAAGTCCGCTTCTTCATCCAGCGGCGCGTCCAGCGAAAGCCGGCTTCGCCGCACCACTTTCCATCCGCGCTCTTCCGCGATGCGCGCTGCCGCGTCGAATCGTTCCGGCTTGCGCGGCGCCAGCACCAGAAGCGCGCGCCGCCACGCCCTCTCCACAATATCAAACGCCGCCAGCACCGGCTCTTCCTCGTCCTCGACCACGCTTCCCGCCACGACCACTGGCCAGCGCTCCTGCTCCGCTATTTGTTTCGCCAGCCAATCGCCGATGGCGCTTGTGTTCGGCGGCGCAAAATCATATTTAAGGTTGCCGGTCACCTCCACGCGCTCTTCCGCCGCGCCCAGTTTCCGCACGCGTTCCGCGTCTTTCTCGCTCTGCATCAGGAACAAAGCCGCATCGTTCAGAGCCCCGCGGAGAAATTCGCCGAAAATTCCCGTCAACATACTGAATCGCTTGAACGATTGTTTTGAAATTCGCCCGTTGACAAACACTACGGGCACGCTTGCGCGCCGCGCTTCTCGCAAGAAGTTCGGCCAGATTTCCGTCTCCAAAATCACAATCAGCCTCGGCTGGAGCACGCGCATCACCCGCCGCACGGAAAACGCCCAGTCCAGCGGGAAATAGAAGATCCCATCGGCAAACGTCATGCGTTCGCGCGCCAGATCCTGTCCGGTGCGCGTCGTCGTCGAAACAAAAAGTTTCCGTTCCGGGAAGCGCTCCTTGATCGCGCGCGCCAGCGGCAGTCCGGCCAGCACTTCGCCGACGGAAACCGCATGGATCCAAATGGAGCCCCGCGCACCGCTCGCCTTAGAGAGAATGGCGCACGGCAGCGCGCCCAATCGTTCACCGAGGTTATGAAAGTATTTTCCGCTGCCCAGCCCGCGCACGAGAAAATACGGCAGTAGCAGGATCATTCCGATGGCGGTAAGCAGGCTGTAGAGAAGATACATTCGTTCCCGCGGTGCGGGACGGCTATTATAGTGGCAGGCGCGGCCGGATACAGCAGGCAACCGGCCTCGCCGCGTGGCATCTTACACTTCGGTGCGCCGGATGCTTACTGCAATCATGAATTGCAAATTTCCAGCCCTCGCGCTGCTTTTGCTGTTCGCTGCGCCCAGCGTTACGGCGCAGCAAACCGATCCGGCAACGCTTCCCGCTCGCGACGCGCACGAAGGACTGCTGATCGCCGCCGATCCCTTCGACGATGCCGCGCGCTCCAAAGAGCGCTTCGGTAAAAAGTCCCCGCACTCCGTGGGCATTCTTGCTCTCGAAGTTTATTTTAAGAACGACACCGCGAAAGCGATCCACGTGGACCTCGAGCGCATCCGCCTGTCCATCGAGGCTCCCGGACAGGACCGGCAACAACTCCGCCCCATGCTGCTCGAAACTGTCGTCAACTCCATCGTCTATCCAGAGGGCCTCAATCCCATCGCTCCTCGCAAGCCGCGTCCTTTTCCGGGCAGCGGCACAGGAACAAAAGACAAAGACGTCAAAAAAGTGGACGAGGTTCTGCGACCCCTGGCCTTGGAAATGGACGTTCTCCCGCCGAAGGCCACCGTGCGGGGACTTCTCTTTTTCGATCTCGGCCGCAAATTTGAGAAACTGCGCTACTCGCAGCTTTATGTTCCAGACCTTGCCTTTGTCGCCGACGGTAAAGCGCTGATGTTTTTCGAAGTGGATTTGTCGAAAGCCGTCCAGAAATAAACTCCGCCGTGAATCTTACTTTTTCTGCCGTTTGCTGAAATCGCGCTGCTCGGCTAAAATTCTCGGCGGCTCAATTGACCGCTTCCGTTGCGCCTCCTCTCATGGGACTTCTCGACGAACTGAATCCGCGGCAGCGCGAATGTGTCGAAGCAACGGAGGGACCGGTGCTGGTGCTGGCCGGCGCCGGCAGCGGTAAGACGCGCGTCATTACTTACCGCGTGGCGCACCTCATTGCCCAGGGCGCGCCCGGCCAGTCCATCCTCGCGGTCACCTTCACCAACAAAGCCGCCGAACAGATGAAGCAGCGCGTGCTCGACCTCTTGTCGCGCACCGGCCTGCCCGCCGGCGAGCCATGGGTGTCAACATTTCACTCTTTTTGCGCGCGCCTGCTGCGTCGCGAAGCCCCGCATCTCGGCCTGCGCCGCGATTTCGCCATTTACGATGACGACGACCAGCTCGCCGCCGTCAAAATAGCCTTGCGCCAGATCGGCGGTGAAGAAAAAAGCGTCACGCCACGCAGCCTGCTCGAAAAAATCAGCGACGCCAAGAACCGCGGCACCTCTCCCGAGCAGATGGTCGCAGAAGCCTACGACCACCGCACGCGGCTGATTGCCGACGTGTTCCTCCGCTATGGAGAAATTCTCCGCCGTTCCAGCGGTCTCGATTTCGACGACCTCTTGCTCTATGCCGTCGCTGCCCTCCGCGATCACGACGACATTCGCGCGCGCTGGACGGAGCGCTTTCGCTACTTGCAGGTGGACGAATACCAGGACACCAACCGCGTACAATACGAGCTCGTCCACCTCCTCGCCGGCAACCGCCGCAACGTGTGCGTCGTCGGCGACGAGGACCAGGCCATCTACGGCTGGCGCGGCGCCGACGTCGGCAACATCCTGCGCTTCTCCGAAGATTTTCCCGGCGCACAGGTAATCCGCCTGGAGGAAAACTACCGCTCCACGCAATGTATTCTCGACGCCGCGCTCGGCGTTGTCGCAAAAAACGTCAAGCGCCTGGGCAAGACGCTCATCGCGACGCGCGGCAAGGGCCCGGCCCTGCGCTACTTCGAATCGCGCGATGCCGCTTCCGAGGCCGAGTATGTCGCCGGAGAAATCTTCAACATCCAGCGCCGCGAACTTGATGCGCATTGTGCCGTGCTGTATCGCACCAACGCGCAGTCCCGCGCTTTTGAGGAAGCCATGCGGCGTTCGGGGATTCGCTACCGCGTGGTCGGCGGCTTCAGCTTTTATCAGCGCGCGGAAGTAAAGGATGCGCTCTCCTATTTGCGCTTGGTAGTGAATCCCGACGACGATCTCGCCCTGTTGCGCATTCTGAACACTCCGCCGCGTGGCATCGGCAAGACCACGGAAGAGGCTTTACGCGATCTGGCCGCGCGCCGCAGCGTTTCGCTTTGGGCGGCCCTTGAAGAAATGGCTGCGGGGAAAGCCATGCTGCGCGAATTCCGCTCCCTGATTCTCGATTTGCGCGCGGAAGCGGATAAGATTCCTCCCGCAGAATTATTGCGGCACATCCTTGACCGCACCGGCTACATTGATTTGCTCGAACAGCGCGACAACGTTGAAGACACCGCGCGCGCCGAAAACTTGCAGGAATTGGTCAACGCCCTGGCCGAACACACCGAGCGCGGCGCAGTGCTGTCCGATTTTCTTGACCAGGCTTTTCTGGTCAGCGATGCCGACGACTACGACGAGCGTGCACAGGTCACCTTGATGACTTTGCACAGCGCCAAAGGGCTGGAGTTTGAGCACGTGTTTCTCGCGGGCCTGGAAGAAGGGCTTTTTCCGCACAGCCGTTCGCGTCAGGACGCCGACCAGCTCGAAGAAGAGCGCCGATTGTGTTACGTGGGCATGACGCGCGCCAAGGAAACTCTGACGCTTACCCGCGCCGTTTACCGCCGCATCTACGGCAACGAACAAATGGAGCGCTCCGAGCCTTCGCGTTTCTTGACAGAAATTCCCAGCGAGCTGATTGAGTCGGCCCCCGGCTCTCTCGCTGCCCCCGGCGAAACCCGTCGCTACGAGCCGGATCCCGAGTACGACGCCGAGGAATTCCGCCGCTGCCGTGGCTATTCCACGCCGCCTGCTCGGCGAACGGCCGCTGTGCCCCGCCGTGCACGCAAGGACGACAACCCTCTGATCGGCGCACGCGTTCGCCATCCCACCTACGGCTTGGGCACGATTGTCGGCGTCGAAGGCGACGAAGGCGACCGCAAGTTCACGGTCAGCTTCACGGACCATGGCGTGAAGAAATTGATGGAGCGTTACGCAAATCTCCAGCTTGCGTAAAGCATCGCCAGCTGCTTCGGCGCTCGCGCTTTTCGCAGCGGTTGCAAGACAGCTTTCCTCCATGTAGAGTTTCCCCACTTCAACGACGGGGGCACTGTGGGCTCACAACTTTTTCGCGCCAAAAGCATCGACCGGCTCATCGCGGAAGCGGACGAACCGGAACACCGATTGAAGAAGACTCTCGGCCCCCTGAGCCTGACGTCGTTGGGCATTGGAGCAGTGATTGGGTCGGGGATCTTTACGCTGGTTGGCACGGCCATCGCCGGGCAGAAGATGGAATTCTCCTCCATCCTGAATGCGCCTCTGCTGGAATACCTTATTTACGGCACTCCGACATACGGGCGCCCGGGCGCCGGGCCCGCGATTGCGCTTTCGTTCATTCTGGTAGCTATTGTTTGCGCCTTTGCAGCGCTGTGCTATGCGGAACTCGCAGCGATGATTCCGATTGCCGGCAGCGCCTACACCTATACCTACGCCACGATGGGAGAGCTGATTGCTTGGATCATCGGCTGGGACCTGATTCTCGAGTACGCCGTCAGCAACATGGCTGTCTCTGTCGGATTTGCTGCGCACATCGTGGATTTATTGGACTGGTTCGGGATTCATCCCAACCTGCAGTGGATTACTCCTGCCTATCTTCCGTCTGGCATGAAAGATTTTCACGGCACGTTGATTTACGGCTCCGGCTGGCACTTCGGGTTTAATTGGCCCGCGTTCTTGATTGTGATGCTGCTGACGGTAGTCCTGGTTCGCGGGATCAAGGAGTCGGCCGAAACAAACAACGTCATGGTCTTGCTGAAGATTGTGGCCATTCTGACGTTCGTGACTTTTGCCGCCAGGCTCGTCAAGCCCGAAAATTGGCATCCCTTCGTCCCAAATGGCTGGGGCGGCGTGCTGACCGGTGGCTCCATCATCTTTTTCACTTACATCGGGTTTGATTCCGTTTCCACAGCGGCGGAGGAGGCAAAAAACCCGCAGCGCGATATTCCTATCGGGATTATCGCCACGCTGGTGATTTGTACCGTCCTGTACATTGCCGTAGTGGTAGTTCTGACCGGGCTCACGCCCTGGCAGAGCCTGATGGACGACGCCGCGCCGGTGGTAAACACGCTGAAGAAGCTCAATATGCCGGCCGTGCGCCTAGTCGTGCTTATTGGCGCGCTGATGGGCATGATCTCGTCGCTGCTGGTATTCCAACTAGGGCAGGCGCGGGTGTGGTTTGCCATGTCGCGCGACGGCCTGCTGCCGCGCATTTTCAGCCGTGTTCATCCACGTTTCCGCACGCCCGACTTTTCCACGTGGATGGCCGGCTTTGTGGTGGGAATTCCGGCGGGGATCTTCGACATTGGAACGCTGGCTGACCTTTCCAACATCGGAACTCTTTTCGCTTTTGCGTTGGTGGGCGGTGGCGTGCTGGTCTTGCGCTACCGCGAACCGAACCGGCGCCGGGCCTTTCGCGCGCCTGGCGGGCCTCTCGCCCCCATTCTGACGATCCTAACTTGCGTGCTTCTGATGGCTGGCTTACCCATCATGAACTGGATCCGGTTTTTTGTGTGGCTGGCGATCGGTCTGGTAATCTATTTCACTTACGGCCGCCGTCACAGCCATCTGAAGGATGCGGCGGCCCCGGAGAAACGTTGAGCGCGCGCAGGCAAATTCGCTTTTCGGGCAGACACGCTGCCGCAGCGGTCGTTGTCGCGCTCACTTTGCTGCTGACGCCGGAAAGCGCCTCCGGCTGGGGCGCCAATGCTCATCGCCTGATTACCAACAAGGCGGTGGACACTCTGCCCCCGGATTTGCGCGCATTTTTTGACGTTAATCGCCAGCAGCTCGTGCAGGCTTCTGCCGAACCACTGGAAGCCTATTTGAAGAATCCCACCGCCGAGCGCCGCAATCGTTATGTCTATCTCGACCGCTACGGCCGTTTCCCATTTGAAAATCTGCCGCGCGATTACAACGCCGCGGTTCGCAAGTTCACCAAAGCAAAGCTGGAAGCCAACGGTGTGCTCCCCTGGCAAATCGGCCTCTACAGCAAGAAACTCACCGACGCGTTCAAGGCGCACAACTGGGATGACGTGCGCCAGTTCGCCGCCATCCTGGCTCATTACGTCGCACAAGCTCACGACCCTTTTGCCACCACCGAAAATTTTGACGGCCGTCTCTCCAACCAAGCCGGCGCGGACCAGCGCTTTTCCTATCGGCTCGTGGATCGCTATTCGCTATTTTTTTTCATCCTGCCCAACGAGGCCGCGTATATCAGCGATCCCACCGACCACGCTTTCGAGAGTTGCCTGAACGCGCACAGCTGGTTGGAGCAGATTCTGCTCGCCGACCGTCGCGCGCGTCGCGGCCTGCCCGATTACACCGACGAGTATTACGACCGCCTCTACAACCAGGCCGGCGCAGTGCTCATTCGCGGCATCTCCGACGCGGCTTCGGATGTCGGCTCCTACTGGCTGACGGCGTGGATTAATGCCGGGCGCCCGCAGCTTCCCGGAAGATGATTGGCGCCGTGGGCCGCATGTGCTGCACAATCCCATGACCGCGCTTAATCCTCACGCCGCATTGCGCGCACTTCCCAAGGCCGAGCTGCATCTGCACCTCGAAGGCACCATCGAGCCCGCCACCGTCGTCGAATTAGCCGCCAGCCACGGCGTGAAGCTAACCGAGCGCGAAGCGCTGGCCCGCTATAGTTACACCGACTTCCGCGGCTTCCTTGACGCTTTCAAGTGGGTCACCTCCTTCCTCCGCGAGCCGGCAGACTTCGCGCTCATCACGCGGCGCATGTCGGAAAAACTGATTTCGCAAAATGTGGTGTACGCCGAAGTCTTCGTTGCGGTCGGCATCTTGCTGTATCGCCGCCAGGACGTCGATGCCATGTTCCGCGCAATCTCCGACGCGGGAGATGAAGCGCGAAAAAACGGCCTGCATCTGCGCTGGATTTTCGACGCGACCCGGCAGTTCGGCCCGGACGCCGCCATGGAAGTTGCGCGCTGGGCGGCGCGACTCAAAGACCACGGCGTGGTGGCCTTCGGGATTGGCGGCGAAGAATTGTCTATCCCAGCCAGTGCCTTTCGCGCGGTGTACGAAGACGTCGCTGCGCAGGGACTCCACCGCCACATTCACGCCGGCGAAGTCGGCGGCCCGCAATCGGTGCGCGACGCCATCAACTTTCTGGAAGTCGAGCGCATTGGCCACGGCATCGGCGTCATGCACGACCCCGCACTGATGGATTCGCTGGCTGCTTCGCAGATTCCGCTGGAAGTTTGTCCTTCAAGCAACTTGTTTACTGGCGCGCTGGCCCGCCAGCGTAAAAATCCAAGTGCGCGGATCGAGGACCATCCCCTGCGCGAGCTCTACCGGCGCGGCCTGATGATTTCGCTCGGCTCCGACGATCCGGCCATGTTTCACACCAGCCTCGACGCCGAATACGATGCCGGCCTTCGCATGGGTTTGACGCTCAACGAATTGGTACACATCGCAGCCTGGGGATTTGTAGCCGCCTTCCTCCCCTCGGAAGAGAAGGCAGCTTTGCTTCGCGCATTCCATTCCAAACGCGAGGCGCTCGGTCTATAATTTCGCTCATGAAAGCACACGTTTGGGTGATGCTGAAACCGACCGTCCTCGACCCGCAGGGGCAAACCATTCAGCACGCTTTGGCCTCGCTCGGCTATGCGCAAGTAAAAGGCGTCCGCCAGGGCAAATTCTTCGTTCTCGAGTTGAACGGGCTCTCGCGCGAAGACGCGCAAAAGCAAGTCGAGAAGATCGCCAAAGACGTCTTGACCAACCCAGTCATCGAACACTTCCGCTACGAAATCGTTGAGTAGCACTGTTTCCGGCGATTGCTAACGCTTCGACAACCACAGCCGGAGCATTCCTCAGCTGCGTCGTGGGATATGCTATTCTGATGAAGATCGGTGCCTGCTTTTCCGCCAGCGCCGAACCATTCGAGAGGAGCCAGCCACCGTGTGCGGGATAGTCGGTTACATAGGTTCCAAAAAAGTTGTGCCCCTGATTCTGGACGGTCTGCGCCGCCTGGAATATCGCGGTTATGATTCCGCGGGCATCGCCGTGGTGGACAAGAACGGCAAGATGGAGATTCGCCGCGCGTCCGGCAAGCTGCGCAACCTGGAAGAAGCCATTCGCCTTTCCCCGCTCGACGGTGTTTATGGCATTGGTCACACCCGCTGGGCCACCCATGGCCGCCCCACGGAGGAAAACGCCCACCCGCATCGCGACTGCACCGGGCAGATCGTCGTCGTCCACAACGGAATCATCGAAAATTATCTTGATTTGAAGCACGAACTGGAGAAAGAGGGCCACAAGTTCGTAACCGAAACGGATACCGAAATTGTTGCCCACCTCGTCGAAAAATATTCCAAGAATGAATGCCTGGAAGAAGCCATGCGCAAGGCCGTGCTCCGTTTGCGCGGCGTCTATGCGTTGGCCGTCGTCTCCACCAAGGAGCCCAACAAAATTGTCGCGGCGCGCCTCGGCCCGCCCGCGGTCATCGGACTCGGCCACGACGAATACTTCGTCGCCAGCGACATCCCTGCAATCCTTTATCACACACGCGACGTCTTCTTTCTCTCTGACGGCGACCTCGCCGTCATCACGCCGCAGGGCGTGCGCCTGCTGGACTTCGAAGGCCGCGCCATTCAGCGCCAGGTGCAGCACGTTACCTGGGACCCCATCATGGCGGAAAAGGGCGGCTTCAAGCATTTCATGCAGAAGGAAATTTTTGAGCAGCCGCGCGCCGTCCGCGACACTCTCCTCGGCCGCATTTCGCTGGAGACCGGCAAGGTCTTCCTCGACGAAATGGATATCACCGAGGAGGAATTCCGCACGTTCCGCAATGTGCGCATCGTTGCTTGCGGCACGAGTTGGCACGCCGCCGTCGCCGGCAAGTTCATGATTGAGAAACTCGCGAAGATTCCTGTCGAAGTGGATTACGGCAGCGAGTTCCGCTACCGCGACCCTATCATCGACAATAAAACATTGGCCATTATGATCAGCCAGTCCGGCGAAACAGCGGACACTCTGGCCGGGCAGCGTGAGGCCAAATCGAAGGGCGCGAAAACGCTGGCCATTTGCAATGTCGTGGGCGCCATGGTGACGCGCGAAGCCAACGGCACCATCTATACGCATGCCGGCCCGGAAATCGGCGTCGCCTCCACGAAAGCCTTCACCGGGCAGCTCACCGCGCTCTATCTCATCGCGCTGTACCTCGCGCAGACGCGCAACTCCATTCCGGCAGATCAGGCGCGCGAGTTGATGCACGAGCTCACCCGTTTGCCGCACAAGCTGGAAACCATTTTGCAGCGCGACGAAGAGTACGAGGAGCTGGCCAAGAAGCTTTTCCGCTACACCAATTTTCTCTATCTCGGTCGCGGCATCCACTATCCCATCGCCCTCGAGGGCGCTCTGAAGCTGAAGGAAATTTCTTACATTCACGCCGAAGGCTATCCGGCCGGCGAGATGAAGCACGGCCCCAACGCGCTCATTGATGAAAACCTTCCCGTCGTCGTCCTGGCTACGCGCGACGAGAAGGACCCTGCCTCCATGACGCGCTACGAAAAAACCGTCTCCAACATCCAGGAAGTGCAGGCGCGCGACGGCATCGTCATTTCCGTCGTCACGGAGGGCGACACTCTGGCCCGCCAGGCCTCCGACCATGTGATAGAAATTCCTGAAACTTTGGAAATCCTGACGCCCATCCTGGAAATCGTGCCGCTCCAGTTGCTGGCGTACCACATCGCCGTTCGCCGCGGCTGCGACGTGGACCAGCCACGCAACCTGGCCAAGTCTGTCACCGTCGAATAGATTGAGGTGCCTTAGCTCGTGATGCGGCGGTCCGCAGCTTCAACAATTCTTTTCCTCCTCGGCATTTGCTTGCTCGCTTCCCCGCTTGCTGCGCAGACCGCCAAGCTGGCGCAGATAAAAGTAAGCGGCTCGTCCCGATTCCCGGAGTCGCTGATCGCCCCAGCCTCCGGCCTCTCGATCGGTGACACCATCTCCAAGGACGACATTCAGGCCGCCGCTAATCGCCTGGCCGACCTCGGCCCGTTTACCAACGTGCGCTACAAGTTCACGAGCCAGGCCGATACCGTCTCCGTCGAATTCACTCTTGCCGATGCCCCCACGATCCCCGTGCTGTTTGATAATTTCACGCTTTTCAGCGACGAGGAGCTCACGCAAGCCATCAAGGATTCGGTGGGTCTTTTCGATGGCACCGCCCCCGAGCAGGGTTCAATCCTCGACTCCATGACCGATGCCTTGCAGCAGTTTCTGGCGCAGCACGGCATCAAGGCCGTCGTCGAGCGAACCTATCTTGCCGGCCCGGGCGAATCCGGCATGTTGCAACGGTTTGAAATCAAGGGTGCCGCCGGCTTGAAAGTAGGTGCGGTGCAGTTTGGCGACGCGTTGGCTGCGGAATCCAACAAATTGGCCGTTCCGCTCCGCGACCTGATTGGCAAGCCCTTTTCGCGCTTTTCGATTGGCGTGTTTGCCAGCGAGCAGGTCCGCCCGCTCTATCTCGCGCGCGGCCACTTGCGCGTGCAATTCGGCACACCGCAGGCGCGCTTTACCGGCAATCCCACCCAGCCGCTGCCCGACAACGTCACCGTAATCTTGCCCATCACGCCCGGCCCCGCCTATCGCTGGGGCGGCGCCACGTGGAGCGGCAACACGGTCTTCATCCCCCAAGCCCTCGTGGATTTCATGGGCTTTGCGCCCGACGAACTGGCCGACGGAATGAAGGTGGAAGCCGGTTGGGAACGCGTGAAGAAGGAATATGCAAGGCACGGCTATCTGGACGCCGCTATTGACGCGGAGCCCGCGCTCGACGATGCCGCCGCACGCGTGCGCTACTGCGTCCGCGTCACCGAGGGGATTCAGTACCGCATGGGGCGGCTTGTCATCACCGGGCTATCTCTAACCGCCGAGCGCCTCTTGATTGCCGCCTGGCGCATTCCCGCCGGCGAAGTTTTCGACAAGTCGTACTTTGACGACTTCCTCGCCAACCAGGTGAAGAACAAGAAACTTTTCGGCGAGCATGTCGTCCATTTCCAGCGCGCCGACCACTTGCTCCAGACAGACCTGCTGCACAAAACTGTGGATGTCCTTCTCGATTTCAAATAATTCGTGTCAGAATGTGGGTTGACGTTTGGGCGACTCAAAGTTCAAGGCTCTGCATCATGGCCCATCTAGCGAAAAACCGTCTCGACACGCCCGGCGCACTCGATCTCTCCCGGGCCGCGGAAAAGCAACAGGCGCTGCTCGCGCGCCTGGCCGCGCTCGATTCCCTGCTGGTCGCGCTCTCCGGCGGCGCCGATTCCGCCTACTTGTCTTGGTCCGCGCACCGCGCTCTGGGCGAGCGCGCACTTTCCATCACTGCGCTTTCCGCAAGCTTCTCTGCGCACGACCGTCGGCAAGTGGAATCGTTTGTCCGCCACGCCGGCGTTCGGCACGAATTCATTCAAACGGAAGAGTTGGAAAACCCACTGTATGTTGCGAACAATTCCGACCGCTGTTATTTCTGCAAAGCGGAGCTCTTCACCGTTCTCGGCCGTCTAGCCCAGCGGCGCGGCTTCGCTGCCCTGGCGTACGGCATTAACGCCGACGACACGCTGGATTTTCGCCCCGGCCACCGCGCTGCTTCGGAGCACAAAGTTCTCGCACCCTTGCTGGAAGCAGAGATGAGCAAAGCGGAGATTCGCGAACTTTCGCGCGTCGCCGGACTTCCCACATGGGATCGTCCTGCATCGGCGTGTCTCGCTTCGCGCATCCCTTACGGCACTTCGGTCACCCGCGAAACCCTGGCGCAGGTCGAGGCCGGCGAAGCCGTCCTCCGCGAGCTCGGCTTCCTGCAATTTCGTGTGCGCTATTACGGCGCGCATGCCCGCGTGGAGATTGATCGCGCCGAGCTTGCTCGCGCATTTCAACCCGATATTCTCCGCGCGATGGAGGAGCGTCTCGCGCGCGTGGGTTTTTCCTCCGTCACCGTGGACCCGGACGGCTATCGCCAGGGCTCGCTCACCCAGGAGCTGCTCAGCCATAATTCCTCTCTTCAAATCGAAGATTGAGTTGCGTGCGCTTTGCATGCCTCTTTTTCACTCACAAGGAACCAAACGGTTCTCCATTGCGTACCTGAAGGTGTGGAGAGGTGTGCGATGACCTTCCCTGCTTTCTTCCGCGGTAAGGCAAAATGCGCAGCACAGTTTTTGTTGTCTGGCGTATTTCTGCTGGCCGCCCTCGCCGCCGGATGTAACGTTGAGCCCGGCGCCACCGGGACATTTGAAAAAACTTTGACCGTGGATGGCCCAGTGCATTTCGAATTGTCCACGGGTTCCGGCGACATCGAAATCGTTTCCGGTCCTGCGGGGCAAGTTCACATCCGCGGCGAGTTCCGTGTGCAGACATTTCTTTTCGGCGGCACGCAGCGCCGCATGGAGGATCTTCGCGCGAACCCGCCCATCGAACAGCACGGCAACATCATCAACGTGGGCCGCGACAAGCAGCGCTTGCGCAATATCACCATCAACTACCGCATCACCGTGCCGCAAGAAACTCTTTTGCGCGCGCGCTCGGGTTCCGGGGACGTCCTGGTGCGCGGGCTGCATGGCCCCATTACCGTAGGCACCGGCTCCGGCAATGTCACCGTGGAAAATATCGGGGACGAAGTCGAGGCCACCACCGGCAGCGGCGATGTTCGTGCCACGGACGTGGCCGGCCCTCTCGAAGCCACCACCGGCTCTGGCGACATGCAATTGACCAGCATCCGTGGCGCCATCCGCACACGCACCGGCTCCGGCAACGTGATCATCTCCCGGCCGGGTGACCGCGCCCAAGCCTCCACTGGCAGCGGCGACGTGCGCGTTTCCGATGCCGCTGCCGACCTGCGCCTTTCCACCAGCTCCGGCGACCTCACGATTGAAGGCAATCCTTCCGCGCAGAGTTACTGGGACTTGCAGACCAGCTCCGGCGAAATCCGCATCGACGTCTCCGATTCGGCGAGCTTCCGCCTCGACGCGCGCACTTCCTCCGGCTACTTGGATACGAAAATTCCTCTGACCATCGAAGAGAAGAGTCGAAAATCCTTGCGCGCTCGCGCGGGCAGCGGCGCAGCGCGCATTCAGGCGGAGACCACTTCCGGTGACATCCGCATTCGCTGAGGAACGCAGCCAATCGCGCGTGGCACTCCGCAGCGCGTGCGGCTAATTGAATCCGGCCATCTCCCACTTCTTCAGGATGTCCTGCACCAGCGCCTTCACTTTGGCGATCACTTTCTTGTAATACTCGTCCGCCTTGGCCTGGTCGAAATCTTTTGGCCAGCCCTGCCCTTCTTTGTAGAGGCCGATTGTTGACGGCGCGGGCACCGCTGACCACGTGCCCGGCGCAGGATTCGCCGTCGTCATGTCCTTGCCCGTGTACAGCTCTTTGTGCACCAGCTTCGGATTGATCGCCTGGATGAACGCCGTCTCGTTGATGCCGGCGTGCCCGCCGTCTTCTTTGAAGACCTCCAGCGTCACGTCGCTCGCCAGTGACCACCAATTAATCACCAGCGTGTTCACCTTGTGCGCCAGCGCGATTTCGCTGGCCACCGCATTCAGAATTGCCGTCTGCCCGCCGCCGTGCCCGTTGATCACCACAATGTTCTTGAACCCGTTCTTCACCATGCCTTCCAGCACCGCGCGAAAATATCCGCGAAAAGCATCTTCGGAAATGTGCACTGCGCCCGGATAAGGAGACATGGAGCCGGTCACTCCGTACGGAATGTGCGGCGCGACCAGCGCATTTATGTCCGCCGCAATCGCATTGGCGATGGCCACCGGGGCCGTATTGTCCGCGCCGTTGTTGATGACGCCGTGCGGCTCGAGCGTCCCCACGGTCACCAGCACGGTCTTCACCTTCGTCGGCACGATTTGCCGGAACTCCATCCAGTTCAAATCGTCCATCGCCCGCGTGGGTAGTTGCTGGGCGCTGACAGAGCATGTGACCAAAGCAATCAGAATAAAAAGTTTCCGCATGGGTCCTCCAATAAACTTTGGGGATTGTAACTGATTCAGGAGCGCACAGCAGCGGAGTTGCGCGCAGCAGAATCGCGCGCTGCGAGAATCGTGTTGACGTGAATGCGCACAGTGTCTTCCACGCGCCGCGCGTATCCGCCCGCCAGCGTCACCGCCACCGGCACCTTCAGGCGCCGCGCGTGCTCGAACACCAGCCGGTCGCGCCTTTGCAATCCTTCTATGGTCAGCCGCAGGCCGCCGAGTTGATCTTCCATGTACGGGTCCGCTCCTCCCACATAAAACAGCACGTCCGGATGGAAATCATGGAACGCTTGAATCAAGTGTTTTTCCAGAATGGCTAAGTAATCCGCGTCGCCGATGCCGTCCGGCAAATGCAGGTCAATGTTCGACGCCATTTTGGGATACGGGTAGTTGTTCTCCTGATGGATGGAAAGCGTAAAAACGTCGCCGTCGCCACCGAAAATTTCTGCCGTGCCGTTTCCCTGATGTACGTCGGTGTCCACCACCATGGCCGTGGCCACGGCATTGTCGAATTGCAGCCGGCGAATGGCGATGGCCACATCGTGGATCGCGCAGAAGCCTTCGCCGTGCTCCGGGAACGCGTGATGAAACCCGCCGCCAATGTTGACCGCGAATCCATCGGCCAGCGCCTGCTGCCCGGCCAGCGTAGTGCCACCCGCCGCGCACCAGAACGCTTCGATGGTTTCCACGGAGTACGGGATTTCCAGCCGCATCAACTCGGTGAGCGAAAGCTTCCCGCTCTTCAGTTTGCGCACCCACTCCTGCGAGTGCACGCGCAGCACGTCGGCATCGGGTGCTGGCTCCGGCGCCACGAAATCGCCGTCCTCCGCCAACTTTTCGCGTAGCAGCGTTTCCCGCACCAGGCGGTATTTCTGCGACGCAAAAACGTGCGCGCCCAGGTTCAAGTCGTAGCGTTCGTGATAAATGAGTTTGAACGGCAGCATTTTTCCGTGCAACAGCCTACCTGCAACCCCTTATCGAATCAACCTGTCCAGAGGCGGAATCCACTTCGCCCGCCCGCGTCGCCCATTGCGGCTGCAAAGCGGTGCTAAGATTGTTGCGCGGGCCGCGCCAAGCTTGTTTTGCTGTGAGAAAGGGCAGTCCTTGATGCTTACGAACAATCCCGGCAGCCGCAACGGGAGAATTGTATTTCTGCTCACGCTCGTGGCGGCGTGCTGGTTTGCCAGTGCGTGCCAGACTGAAAAGCCCGTCGAGTCCAGACAGTTTCCGTTTCGTGGAATCGTCGTCAACGTGAACCCGACGGCAAAGACCGTCATGATCCACCACGATGAAATCCCGGGCTACATGATGTCCATGACCATGGAATTCAAGCTCAAGGACTCCGGGGATTACGCGCGTTTGACCAGCGGCGACACGATTGATGCTACTCTCGTGGTGAGTGGAACTTCCTCTTATTTGCAGGACCTGAAAATCACCAAAGGCGATCCGAACTTTTCTGCCCCGCCGGGCGCGGCTTCCGTCCGTGAACCGAAGCCCGGAGACGCTGTGCCGGATGTCCAGCTCATCGACGACAACGGCAAGCTTTTTCGATTGCGCGAGCTGCGAGGCCGCAGACTTGTCATCACCTTCATCTACACTCGCTGCCCCCTGCCGGACTTCTGCCCCTTGATGAATCGGAATTTCGCCAAGATCGCCGCGGAGTTGGACAAGGATTCTGCGCTGGCCAGGCGCACCGTATTGCTGAGCATCAGCTTCGACCCGAAATACGATACGCCGGAAGTGCTCAAGCAGAATTTGGCTATGTACCGGGATGCCACGCGTCCGGGTCTGGCGCAGTGGCTCTTCGCCACCGGAAAGCCCGACCAAATCACCTCGATCGCGGAATTTTCTGGCGTCTGGTACAAGGAGCAGCCGGATCAGGTGCTGCACAATCTGCGCACCATCGTGCTAAGTCCGGACGGCAAAGTGGAAGTCGTTTTCCGCGGCAACGAGTGGAAACCGGAAGAAGTGCTGCGCGTCCTTCGTCAACCCTGATGCTTCAGTTTTCGCGCTCGAGAATGAAATCGGGTAGCGCCAGCAGCGCGCGGCGGTAATCGGAGTCCGACAAATCCAGCAAGCAGGCTTTGGCTTTCGCCGCGAAGTCTTGCGCGAGCCTCCGCGTGCGCTCGATGGCCCCGGTCGTGCGCACCAGCGACGTAATCTGGTCCCGGCGCACGCTGACGAATCCTTTTTCATCGAGAATGGTGTTCACCATCCTCCGCTCCTCCGGCCCGGATCCCTCCAGCGCGTAAATCAGCGGCAGCGTGATTTTCCCGTCCTTCAAATCATTCAGCACCGGCTTACCCAGAATTTTCGGCGACGCCGTGAAGTCCAACAAGTCGTCCACCACCTGGAACGCCAGCCCGGAGTATTTGCCGTATTCCGCGAGCGCCTGCTCCGTCAGCGGATCGCGGTCGGCCAGCACCGCGCCAAGTTGCGCGCAGCCCGAAAGCAGGCACGCTGTCTTGCGGTACGCCAGGTCTAGCGCTTCTGCTTCTGTCTGCTCCAGGCGGCCGAGCTGCGTGAGCTGCATCAACTCGCCTTCCACCATGTTTTGCGTGAGGTCAATCAGGATATCGAGGACGCGGAAATTGCGCTCGCGCAGCGCCATCTGGAACGACTGCATGTACAGCCAGTCCCCCGCCAGCACGGACATGTGGTTGCCCCAGCGCGAATTCGCGGAGGCCCGGCCGCGGCGGAGGTTGGCATCGTCAATGACGTCGTCGTGCACCAGCGTGGCGGAGTGAATCAGCTCGACGACGGCGCCCAGCCGGATCGCGCCTTCTCCGCGCACGCCGCAAAAGCGCGCGCTCAAGAGCAACAGCGCCGGCCGCAGCCGCTTCCCGCCGCCGCTGAGCAGGTAGTTGCCGATCTCCGACACCGGCTCCAGCGCGGAATTGCTCTGCGCGGCGATTTCCTCTTCGACGCGCGCCAAGTCATCGCGCACCAACTCGAAGATCTCTTTAACCGTCACGACTGCGATGGCAGCCCTCCGCGATCCGCGATTGCGTTCAAGGGGCGCGCCTCCCCGCTCAGCTTGAAAAATCGCCGGAAATTACTGGACGTAATCGACGCCATTTCCGATGCCGCCAAGTTTCTCACACTTGCCAGCGTTCGCGCCACTTCCGCCACGTTGGCCGGCTCGTTGCGCTTTCCCCGCTTCCCTTGCGGCGCCAGAAATGGCGAATCGGTTTCGATCAGCAGCGATTCCAGCGGCAGCTCCCGCGCGACATCGCGCAGATTTTGCGCCTTTGGATAGGTCACGTTGCCTGCAAACGACACCACAAAGCCCATCTCCAGACTTCGCCGCGCATCCTCCAAACTGCCGGTAAAACAATGCATGATTCCACCCAGCCCGGAACTGCGCCACGCCTCCCCAAGAATTGCCAGGCAGTCCGCCCACGCGTCGCGGCAATGAATCACAATCGGCAGCCGCGCCGCACGCGCTTGCTCCAGTTGGCGTCGAAATACCGCGTGCTGTACATCCTTCGGCGAATGGTCGTAGAAATAATCCAATCCAATTTCGCCCCACGCAATCACGCGCGGATGCCGAGCGAGCTCATCAAGCCGCGCAAAGTGCTCGTCTGTAGCCAGCTTCGCTTCGTGCGGATGGACGCCGATCGTGGCGAAAATCCAGTCGTGTGTTTCCGCAAACGGAATCGCCGCATCCAGTCGCGACGGCCCGCTCCCGCTGCCGATCGCCAGCAGCGTCGCCACGCCGGCCGCCCGCGCCCGCTCGAGCATCTCCTCGCGGTCCGCATCGAATTGCGCAAATTCCAAATGCGCGTGGGAATCAATCAATTCCATTTAAATTTTTACTTAAGCCTGGAGCCAACAGGTACATCTTCCAAAAATCCTGCCAGCACTGGCTTCCCCTCTGGCGGTACAGAGGCCGCAACAATCATGCCGTTGGATTCGACGCCACGAAGCTTTCGTGGCTGGAGATTCACCACCACTACCACCTTCCGCCCCACGAGGTCCTCGGGCTTATAAACTTCGGCAATGCCCGCCACGATTTGCCGTACTTCGTCGCCGATGTCCACCATCAACTTCAGCAGCTTGTCGGCCCCGGCGACTTTTTCGGCGGACTTCACCTGCCCAACGCGCATCTCCACTTTGGCGAAATCCTCGATACCGATCTTATTGCTCGTCGGTGCTACGACTGCCGGAGTGGCTGCCGCCGGAGCAGCAGGCGGCGCTGGATTTCGAATTTCTTCTTCCATGGTTTCGATCCTTTCAATGGCTTCTTCTTTTTTCACGCGAGGAAAAACTGCTTGCGTCTCGCCGATGCGCGCGCCGCTCCTTAGTTCTCCCCAGCTTAAATCCTCCAACGACAGCTTTGCCAAATCGCGGAACTGTCCAAGCTGCTGCCAAATCTGCTGCGTTGCATGTGGCAGCACGGGATGCGCCAGCGCCGTGACGATACGCAGCGCTTCCGCTGCCGTGTACAAAATCGTCCCCAGCCGCGCTCTTTGTTCACCATCTTCCGCCAGTTTCCACGGCTTATTTTCCACCAGGTACTTGTCTACGTCCGCGATCACGCCCCAAACGGTTTCCAGCGCGCGCGAGAATTCGTAGCGCTCGTATTGTTCGAGCGCTGCCGTAACTGCTCCCGTCGCCACGCGCGCCACCGCCACCTCGCGCTCGCCCCCGCCTGTCGGCTCCGGAATCTCTCCTTCGAAATAATTCTGCACCATCGTCAGCACACGGCTCGCCAGGTTGCCGAGTCCGTTGGCCAGATCGCTGTTGTAGCGCGTCACCAGCGACTCATACGAAAAATTGCTGTCCTGCCCGAACACCATTTCGCGCAGCAGGAAATAGCGCAGCGCGTCGATTCCCAGCACCTGCGCGATGGGCTGCGGCAGCGCGATATTTCCGCGCGATTTGGACATCTTTTCTCCGGCAAAAGTCCACCAGCCATGCGCAAAAATCTGCTTCGGCAGTTCCAGCGGCTCGCCCTTTTCCGTTGCGGCCATGATGAACGCCGGCCAATAGACCGCATGGAACCGCAAGATCTCTTTGCCGATCAGGTGCAAATCCGCTGGCCAGTATTTTTCGAACTGCACTTCGTCATCGCCGTAGCCGATGCCCGACATGTAGCTGGTCAGCGCGTCGTACCACACGTAGAAAACGTGCTTCTCGTCGCCCGGCCACGGAATGCCCCACTTCAGCGTCGTGCGGCTGATAGAAAGATCGCGCAGTCCCCCGCGCACAAAGGCCATCACTTCATTGCGCCGCGTCTCCGGCTGGATAAATTCCGGATGCGCTTCGTAGAGTTCGAGCAGTTTTTCCTGAAACGCGGACAGCTTGAAATAATAATTTTCCTCGCGGATGCGTTCCGTGGGACGCCCGCAATCCGGACACGGCGCGCCGGGTGTGGGATCGTCCACGTACAGCTCGTCGAAAACGCAGTACTGCCCCTCGTAATGGCCTTTATAGATGTAGCCCGCGTCCAGCGCATGTTGCAGCAGCCGGTGCACGGCGCGCTCGTGGCGGTCCTCCGTGGTGCGGATGAACCGGTCGTACGGAATGTCCAGTTCCTTCCACAGTTCGCTGTACTCGCTGGAAATGCGGTCCGCGTACGTTTGCGGTGCCACGCCCGCCGCCTTCGCCGCGCGGTCCACTTTTTGCCCGTGCTCGTCCGTGCCCGTCAAGAACACCACTTCGAACCCGCGCATCCGTTTGTAGCGCGCGATCGTGTCCGCCACGACGGTCGTGTACGTATGCCCCAGATGCGGGCGCGCGTTGACGTAGTAGATCGGCGTGGTCAAGTAAAACTTCGGCTTTTCCATTCAGCTATTCTTCTTCTGCGTCTTTGCAAAGTGCTGGTACGCATGCAGCGCATCCGCCATCACTTGACGCAGCGGCACGCCCGCCGCAGCCGCCAGTCGCTGGCAATCCTCATACTCCGGCTGCGCGTTCACCACGTCGCCATTCAAATGTGCCACTTTGATGCGTACATCTCCGCCAAATTTACTCTGCACCGTCACGGAATCGCGCGCTAGAATGCGCCTCTGCGCTTCGTACTTGCGCACACCGATGGTCGTCGTCTCCCGAAACAGCAACTCTGCCATCGCGTCAGCCTTCGTTGCATCACAAAGAATTGTCACTAGCAGCCCAGGCCTATTTTTCTTCATCTGCACCGGCGTGGAGAACACATCGAGCGCTCCTGTTTCCAGCGCCTTCTGCGAAAAATACGCGTAAATCTGCGGGTTCATGTCGTCCACGTTCGCTTCGATCACGGTGATTGTTTCGTCCCAGCCCGTTCCCGCTTCACGCGCAGCCGCTTCCCCGACAAAAATCCGCAGCACGTTGGCCTGCTCGGCCAGTTCCGCGCTGCCCGCGCCGTAACCGATTCTCGCCACCGTCATCATCGGCAGCGGCCCGTACTTCGTCGTTGTGCCCGCCAAGATGGCCGCGCCCGTCGGCGTGGCCAGTTCCTTCTCGATCCCCGTGGAGTACGTCGTCGCGTGCCGCAGCAGATCCGCCGTCGCCGGCGCAGGCACCGGCAGGATTCCGTGTTCCGTGTTCACCCGTCCCGCGCCCACATTAATTGGCCCGCAAGCGAACTCCTCGATGCCCAGCATCTCGAAACCCACACACGCGCCCACGATGTCCACAATCGCATCCACCGCGCCGACCTCATGGAAGTGCACCTTTTCAATTGACGTCTGATGGATGCGCGCTTCTGCTTCCCCCAGGCACTCAAAAATGGTTCGCGCCCGCTGCGCCACTCGCGGCGCCAGTCCTGCATCCTCAATAATTTTCAAAATGTGGCTCAGGTGCCGGTGTTTCGTCTGCTCCGCCGCTTCCACGCGCACATATGTCGCGACCATTCCCTTCCGCTTCACTTTCTCCGCGGAAATCGTCCAGCCGGTCACCGGCAGCTTGCGCAGTTGCGCTTCGATGCGGGCGATGTCTGCGCCGGCGTCCACCAGCGCGCCGAGCACCATGTCTCCACTAATTCCGGAAAAGCAATCGAAGTATGCGAGCTTCATAGCCGAGTCCGTAAACGATGGATAGTAGACTGCGCGCGCGGGGCTGTCAAACCGCGTGGAATCTCGTCACAAATTGTCCACCAGCAACTGTGGAAGGATTTCGCCGCATTTCCCGCGCAGCGAAATATCTGCCACTGAGCTCAGCTCTGTGGCTTCGAGGTTTACTTCGATCACTCTCGCTCCGTGCTGCTTGGCCACGTGCGGCAGCGCCGCCGCCGGGTACACCACCGACGCCGTGCCCGCCACCAGAAACACCTCCGCAGAATACGCCGCCTGCAACGCGCGCTGCATGGCCTCCTGTGGCAACGCTTCGCCGAACCACACTACGTCCGGCCGCAGCATGCCTCCGCACGCGCACCGTGGCGGCAGCGGCTCGAGCGGCACCTGCGTGTTCTCCTCTTCTCCGCCGCACACTAAGCAGCGCACGCGCCACAAGCTGCCGTGCAGATGCACAATCCTCTGGCTCCCGGCGCGTTCGTGCAGCGAATCCACATTCTGCGTAATCAACAAGAACTCCTGTGCGCGACGCTCCAACTCCGCAATCGCGCGGTGTCCGGCATTCGGCTCGCATTTCGCATGAACGCTGCGCCGCCAGTCGTACCACTCCCACACCAGTTGCGGATCGCGATGAAATGCTTCCGGGGTGGCCAACTGTTCCGGCCGGAAATTCCGCCACAGGCCCCCCGGCCCGCGAAACGTCGGCAGCCCGCTCTCCGCGGAAATTCCCGCGCCCGTCAGCACGGCCACCGACCGCGTCCGCGCAATCCAACGCTTTGCTTCCTGCAAACTCATTCGCCCGCGCCCTTCGATTTGCACCGAAATGCTAGTGTCCGCCCCAATGAGTGTCAAATCCCTGCTTCGTTGTTTATGTAGCGCCGGGTCGCCCGACCGTTTTTGTTGGGCACACCCGGCATCTTTGATTTGAAATCTACAGATCAGCTCCTTGCTCGTTCTGGACTGTCAATTCGTTCGCAATTCTGGCAAATAGCGAGTAGCTATATTATGGAAATAGTACTTGACTTATCGCCACCGTTGCGCTACACTGCCTCCGTTGTCGAGCCGCTCTGTTCCCATGTCGCCTCTCTCCACTCGCGAATCGAACCAAACAGGTTTCGGAAATCTGGTACCCGGCATGGGGTGCCAGCAAAACCCATCAGCTCACTTAACTCGAAGAATCAAAAGCACTTCCACGTTCTGTTACATTTTTAATCAAACGCGCAATTCCATTCCTTTCATGCGCTTGCGGACTCGATTAATAGGGGGGGGGGGGGGGGGGTATGCACACGGGTACGGTCCGGGCACATCCCTGACAGAGCAGACCGGGAGGATTTCTGACATTATGGAACCAATGACGCCGCTGGCGAAGAATTGGCAGCGCGGCAATCGTTCTTTGACGCTTCTTTCCGCAATCCCTATAATCGCTTGCTTTCGTGTTCTCGAGGAATCGCTTGTATCTCACGATTGAAAGACGTATCAGGCACGCGCTCGCGGAGCACATTCGCCGTCGCTACGAGTTGGACGTACCGGTGCCCGCCTCGCGCCCGCCCAAAATTGAAATGGGCGAAGTCGCCTCGCCCGTCTGCTTCGAGCTGGCCAAGCGCCTGAAGCGCGCTCCCCGCCAGCTTGCTCAGGAAATCGTTGCTGAAATTGCGCCCATCGAAGGCGTCGCTCGCTGGGAAGTTGCCGGCGGCGGCTACTTGAACGCCTTCCTCGACCGCGCCGCATTTTTCCAAGCGGCGCAAAAGGCGATGACTGCTGCCCAACCCGCACCGCAACCGGCCGCCGCACCCGGCGCGCCGAAAGTCATCGTCGAGCACACCAACATCAATCCCAACAAGGCCGCGCATATCGGCCACTTGCGCAACGCTGCGCTCGGCGACACCTTTGTTCGCCTGCTGCGCAACTCCGGCGAGCGCGTCGAAGTGCAAAATTATCTCGACAACACTGGCGTGCAAGTCGCGGACGTGGTCATAGGCTTTCAGCATCTGGAGAATAAATCGCCCGCCGACGTTCGCGCACTCGCTGCCCAGCCTCGTTTTGATTTTTACTGCTGGGATCTCTACGCCCGCGTCACGCAATATTACGAAGAGGATAAGTCTCGCGAAACACTCCGCGGCGAAACCCTGAAATCCATCGAAGAAGATCGCGGCGACGCTGCGGAAATCGGCCGCATCGTCGCGGAGGCAATTGTCCGCTGCCACTTGCGCACCATGGATCGCCTCGGCGTGCGCTACGACGTCCTGCCCCGCGAGAGCGACATCCTGCACCTGAAATTCTGGGACACCGCGTTTCAATTGCTGAAAGATCGCAAGGCGATTCCTCGAGAACACGAAGGAAAAAACGCCGGCTGCTGGGTCATGCCGCTTTCCGAAGATGCCGAGGCCACCGCCGACGACGACGCCAAAATTATCGTCCGCTCCAACGGCACCGTCACCTACGTCGGCAAAGACATCGCCTATCAGATGTGGAAGTTTGGTTTGCTCGGTAAGGATTTTCACTACCGCAAATTTCACACCTACCCCGACGGCCACATCGCATGGGTCAGCGCATCGGATGCCGGCGACGCGGGCGCGCCGCAATTCGGCCACGCCTGCCGCGTCTTCAACGTGATTGATTCCCGCCAGGCCTATCCGCAAAAAATCGTTTTCGCCGGTTTGCGCGCGCTGGGTTTCGATTCGCAGGCAGACCGCTCCGTGCATTTCGCCTACGAGAAAGTTGCGCTCACCCCGCGCTGCGCTGCGGAGATGGGTTACGAAATCCCGCCGGAGGATGCAAAGAAACCGCACGTGGAAGTGAGCGGGCGAAAGGGCCTCGGCGTAAAGGCCGACGATTTGCTTGACCGCCTCGAAGCCAACGCCCGCGCCGAAGTGGACAAGCGCCACCCGGATGTTCCCACAGAAGATCGCGCGCGCATCGCGCATGCCATTGCCATCGGCGCCCTGCGCTATTTCTTGCTGAAGTTCACGCGCAACACCGTCATCGCCTTCGATTTCAAGGACGCGCTCAGCTTCGAAGGCGAAACCGGCCCGTATTGCCAATATGCCGTCGTCCGCGCCCGCAACATTTTTCGTAAGTTCTTCGAGCAGTATTCCCCCAAGGTCAACGATTTTCGCGAGTTACCGGACGGTGTGGGATTGCAGGAATTCCAGATGTTTTTCGCCAAACCGCAAGGGAACGAACTTTGGGAATTGGCTCTGCTGGCGAGCTCACTTGACTGGCACGCGGATGCGGCCCTGAATGCTCAGGAACCTGCCTTTGTCGCGAAATATGCCTTTCAACTTGCGCAGGCGTTCAACAACTTCTATCACAAGCATCACATTCTCTCGGAAGAGGATCCTGCCCGAAAGAGCTTTCTGCTGGCTTTGACCATGCGCGTCATGACGGAGCTTGTCGCCGCGCTCGACTTGCTCGGCATCGAAGCACCCGAGAGAATGTAATGCGCGCCGTGCGCGCTATTCTCCCAGCAACAATTTGCGGATTTGCGGTTCGCTGGGCAGCTTCACCAAAATGAGAATCAAATCTCCGTTCTGAAACGTAGTATCTCCGCGCGGCACGAGCGCCTCGTCTTTGCGGAAGATGGTGACGATGTTGCATTCTGCAGGTAGAGTCAGATTGCGAAGTTGTTTGCCAATTGCCGGCGAATTGCCGTCCAGTCTGTACTCCATGATCTCGAGCTGTCCCGCGCGCAGGTCGAGCACCTGCCGGATGCGCGTGTGCGGCAGTTCGCTCTGGATCGCGCCGGTGATGATAGCCGTAGAGCTCACGGTGATGTCCACGCCCAGCTGCTGCATGAGCGCTTCGTTTGCGGGATTCTTCACGCGCGCAATCGTCTTGGGCACGCCGAAATTCTGTTTCGCGAGCTGGCAGGCAATCAAATTGTCTTGATCGTGATTCGTCACTGCGACAAACACATTCGCGCGCCGCGCTCCGGCCATCTCCAGCGCCGCCGTCGAAGAGCCGTCGCCGTAAATCACCGGGCAATCCACCTGTTGCGACACGAGGTCAAAAATCTCCTTGCTCGATTCAATGATGGTGACCTCGATGTTATTTTCGAGCAGCGCGCGCGCAAGGAAATATCCCACGCGCCCGCCGCCCACCACGATCACGTACATCGGCCCGCTGGCCTCGCGGGCTGGAGTCACCGGCGCTTCCGCGGCGTGGCCGTGCGCGCGTTCCCAGACTTTCGTGAAGTCTGTCGGCGGCGCCGCGGCAAGCTGTCCGACCAAGAACTCTGCGCCGGCTACGGTGAGCGCCATGGTTTCGATTCCTGCCGCGCGGTAGCTCGGTTCGCGCGCCGGGTCATAGACCACGGCCATGACCTTGGGAATGTTGAAGACCGTGCGGGCCACTTGCGCGACCATCAAGTTGGTGTTTTCGTCGCGCGTCAGCGCGAACAGCGCGCCGGCTTTGTCCGCGCCGGCTTCGCGCAACAAGTCGGGATCGGTCGCGTTGCCCGCCATGAAGCGCACGTTGGGATCGCGGTCCGGACGCCGCAGCAGTTCGCGCTGCTTGTCAATCACAATCACTTCGTTCTGCTGCGTGTCCAGGTGTTTGACCACCTGCGAGCCCAGCCGTCCGTAACCTACGACAATAATGCGCATGATTGGGAATCTCTCCGCATTCCAAACGCAGGCGCACGATATATCGCGCCCGCGCAAAAATCAAAACTTCATCGCCAGGTCAATCAACGTGCGCACGGCCACGCCGCTCGCGCCTTTCGCGGACCACGGCTTGGCCTCGTCCAGCCACGCCGTGCCGGCGATGTCCAGGTGGATCCACGGCGTCTCTTCGGAAAATTCCTTCAGAAACATCGCCGCGGTGATGGCCCCGCCGCCTTTGCCGCTGCCAACGTTCTGGATGTCGGCGATGCCGCTCTTAATCATTTCGCGGTATTCCTCGTCCACGGGCATCGGCCACATTTTTTCGCCGCAGGCGCGCGCGGAAGCCAGCAGGCGTTCGGTGAATCCCTGCTCGGAGCCGAACACACCGACGTTGATGTTAGACAGCGCCACCACAATCGCGCCGGTCAGAGTGGCCGCGTCAATCAGGTGCGTGCAGCCGAGCTTGCGCGCGTACGCCAGGCCATCAGCCAGGATCAAGCGGCCTTCCGCGTCCGTATTGATCACTTCGATGGACTTCCCGGACATGGCAAACTGCACATCGCCGGGTTTTTGCGCGCGCCCGCCGGGCATATTTTCCGTCGCCGGCACGCAGGCGATCACTTTCACGGCGGGCTTCAGTTGCGCCAGCGCTTTCATCACGCCGAGCATGGTCGCTCCGCCGGCCATGTCGTACTTCATTTTCTCCATGCCGTCGGCGGGCTTGAGAGAAATTCCGCCGGTATCGAACGTCACCGCCTTTCCCACCAGACCCAACACTGGCGCGCCATCCTTGTGATTGGGCGGCGTGTATGTGACCACGATGAATCGCGGCGGCTCGACGCTGCCCTGCGCCACGCTCAGCAGCGCGCCCATCGCCAGCTCGCGAATTTTGTTTTCGTCAAACACTTCGATGGAAAGGCCGGCCGCTTTCGCCATGGCTTCGGCGCGTTCGGCGAGCATTCGTGGCGTCAGTTTGTTCGAGGGCTCGTTCACCAGGGATCGCGTGAAGTTTTGCGCGCCAGCGGTCACCTGTCCGGCGGCCCTTCCCTTCTCCGCCGCTTCGTTCGGCCATCCGGCAAGGGCTGCGCCGTCGAAATGCTTTTCATTTTTCTTTTCTGTCTTGTAAATGTCGGATTCCATGTCCCCGAGCAGCAGGCCTTCGACCACAGTTTGTGCGGAAGCCGCATCGCGCGCCTGCTCACGAGCGAGCACCGCCATGCGTCTAACTGCCCGGGCCTTCAGGAAGCGCAGCGCAGCTCCGCTCGCGCGGAGGAGTTCCCGGCCCGTGCATTTCTCCGGCTTGCCCAGGCCGACGAGCAGCAGCCGCTTCGCCGCCAGTCCGGGAGGGTTGTGCACCAGCGTGAATTCCAGCAGTTTGCCGGTCAATTCCCCGCTCGCGTCGAGTTCGCGCAAGCGGCCGCCGGTGGCGGCGTCCATCTCCGCCAGCACGCCTTCGATTTTGTCGTCTTTCTCATAAACGTAAGTGACCAGTGCGTCCGTCGAAATTTTTGTAAACGGCTGGCTTTCGATAGTGAGTTCCATGTCTCCTCGTCAACGTCGTTTGGAATGGTACAGCGCTTCATTGGCTTCGCGCTTGGCCTCTTTAGTGCGTTCGGCCTCGCGCCGGTCGTGATACTTCTTGCCACGCGCCAGGGCAACCTCGCATTTGGCCTTGCCATCTTTGAAGTAGATTCGCAAGGGCACCAGCGTGAGTCCTTTTTCCTGCGTCTTGCCGGCCAGCTTGTTGATTTCCCGGCTGTGCAGCAGCAGCTTGCGCGGCCGGAGCGGCACGTGATTGAACGGCCCGCCCGGCTGGTATTCCGGAATGTGGCAATTCATCAGCCACGCTTCGCGGCCGCGGACCACGGCGTAGGCCTCGCGCAGGCTGACTTTGCCGCTGCGCAGGGACTTCACCTCCGTGCCCAGCAGCACCAGGCCGGCTTCGAAGCTCTCCAGCAGGTGATAGTTGTAGGACGCGGCGCGGTTCTGGGCGGCGACTTTTTCGGCGGGCTTGTCTGTCTTCTTCATGCTCGCTTTCGCAAACAGATATGATAGCCGTGGCCCGCGAGCGGAAGCAAGGACGCGGCTTGCTGCATGCGTATCCAGGTGCTAGACTCAGCGAGATTTTGGACCTCATAAAAAGGTGATGATGCGGCGACTATCCAAAACAGTTCTGCTTCTAGTCGGCTCCACTCTGTTGCTGGCCGGATGCCCCAAAGGAAATGCCGACTTCCAGGCCGCCAAAAAGGCGGAGGCCATCAAGGATTTGGACACGGCTCTCATCCATTACGAGCGTGCCCTGCGTGCCGATCCGCAGAATGTTTCTTATCGCTTGAAGGCGACTCACCTGCGCTTTGAGGCTGCCCAGGCGCATGTCGCCAAAGGCCAGAAGTACCGCGACTCTGGCGAGCTGCAACTGGCCGTCGCCGAATTCGAAAAGGCCGCGGCCATTGACCCCTCCAGCCCTGTGGCCGGCCAGGAATTGCAACGCACCATGGAGATGCTGGCTGCAAGGCAGGCCCAGTCTCAGCCGCAGCCCACGGGCCCGCCAGAAGGCCAGGAAAAAGTGCCGCTCCTGCTCGAAAAGCCTCCTGAGCTGACGCCCATTTCCCGCGAACCCATCAACCTGCGCCTGACCAATGACGCCCGCATTATTTACGAGACCATTGGCAAGCTGGCCGGAGTTTCCGTCCTGTTCGACGCGGATTTTCAACCGCGCCGCATTTCCACCGAGCTCACCAATGTCACGCTGGAGCAAGCCCTCGACGTCGTTGCGCTCCAAAGCAAGACCTTCTGGAAGCCTGTTGCCGGCAACATCATCTTTGTCGTTCCCGACCAGCAGCAAAAGCGCCGCGATTACGAAGAATACGTGGTCAAGACCTTTTATCTATCCAACACTGTCCAGGCTCAGGACCTCACCGAAATCGTCAACGGCTTGCGGCAGTTGTTTGAATTCCGTCGCATCCAGCAGGTCAATTCGCAGAACGCCATCATCATTCGCGATACGCCAGACAAAATTGCGCTGGCTGAAAAGGTCATTCGCGACATTGATAAGGCCAAGCCGGAAGTTGTGATCCAGGTGGCTGTCTTGCAGGCTCGGCGGGATCGTGCGCGCGACTTGGGTATTGAGCCGGGCTCGAGTTCCGTCTTGAGCTTTTCCCCACGGAATCCCACGGGCGGCACAGGGACCAGCGGAACCAGCACTTCCAATCAAGTCCGACTGAGCGATTTGCAACGCCTGTCCAGCGGCGATTGGAGCCTCTCGCTTCCCGGCGCGAAGGCCACTGCGCTGATGACCGACAGCGCCACTAAAATTATTCAAAATCCTGAAATCCGCGCGGTGGATGGCCAGTCCGCCAAGTTGCGCGTGGGTGACCGCGTGCCCATCGCCACGGGCAGCTTTCAGGCAGGACTCGGCGGCACGGCCACCGGCACCGGCGGTGCGGCGGGATTCATCAACCCGCTCGTGAACACGCAGTTCCAGTATCAGGAAGTGGGCGTAAACATTGACATCACTCCGCGCGTCCACGCCAACCGCGAAGTCAGTTTGAAGGTTTCCATCGAGGTTTCCTCGGTCACCGGCAAATCCAACATCGGCGGCATCGAGCAGCCCATCATCAGCCAACGCAAGATTGAGCACGATGTGCGCCTGCGCGAAGGTGAGGTCAACGTACTCGGTGGGCTGGTGGAGGAATCGGAAACCAAGTCCATAAGCGGCTGGCCCGGCCTGGCCAAGATTCCATTTTTCCGCTACTTCTTTTCCGGCGAAACGGTCAACAAAGTGGAAAATGAAGTGCTCATTGTGCTGACTCCTCGCATTATTCGTCTGCCGGACATCTCCGCGGCCAATCTGCGCTCCATCAGCGCCGGCACCGACGCCAATCCGCAGGTGCGCCGCGCGGACGAGGCGCCGAAGCCCGCAGCGCCTGCTCCTCGTCCTCAGCCGCCAACCGCAGCGCCTCCCGCACAGGCTCCAGCGCCCGAGCCCGGCGCGGAGACGCGCCCCGCGCGACTGCGCTTCGAGCCGCAGGCCCTTAATCTCAAACCCGGCGAAACTGCGACAGTCAACGTCGTCGTGGAGGACGTCAAGGACCTCTTCTCCATTCCCATGCTGCTGCAGTACAACCCCGCAGTAATCTCCGTGGAAGAAGTGCGCCACGGTGGATTCCTCTCCGGTGGCACGCAGGAAATCGCCATCGTGCAGCAAATCATCAAGGAAAAGGGGCAGGCCATCATCTCCGCCACGCGTCAGCCCAACACGCCGGGAATCGGAGGCACTGGCACGCTGGTCGGCGTGGTCATCCGCGGCGTTGCAGCGGGCAGCTCCAAATTGCAAATTGTGCAAGTCAACGCCAAGGATTCGGCGCAGAAACCCATTCCGCTGGTGGCCGGCGAAGCCACAGTGCAGGTTCAGTAGCCTGGAGCACGCAGCATGATCCGCGCAAACAACTTGCGGCGCACCGCACAACGCGGCATGACTCTGCTGGAACTGATCATTGCTACCAGCATTTTGCTCATTCTCGCTTCGGCCGCGCTACCCATCAACCGCATGGCCATCAAGCGCCAGAAGGAGTTCGAGCTCCGCGAGGCGCTGCGCGAAATGCGCTCGGCGATTGACCGCTACAAAGATGCCGCTGACAAGAATCTGATTCAGGTGGAACTGGGCACGGAAGGCTATCCGAAAACTTTGGAAGTGCTGGTGGACGGCGTGGAGCTGGCCACGGCGAAAGAGCGCCGTGTGCGTTTCCTGCGCCGCGTCCCCGTGGACCCCATGACCGGCCGCACAGACTGGGCCATGCGCTCCGTGCAGGATGATCCGAAGTCCGGCTCGTGGGGCGGGCAAAACGTTTTCGATGTGTACTCACGCTCCAGCGGCACCGCGCTGGACGGCAGCCGCTATGCAGACTGGTAGTAAGCGCGCATGAATCCATTTCATCAATTTCGAAATCTCCGCTCGCAGCGCCGCGAAGTCGGCTTCACGCTGCTGGAAATGATGGTGGTCATCACCATCATTCTCATCCTGCTGTCCATGGCCACAGGACGCTACCAGCAATCCGTCGTGCGCGCGAAGGAAGCCGCCCTGAAGCAGGACCTCGCCGTCATGCGCAAGGCTATTGACCAGTACACTCTCGACAAACTCGGCGCTCCGCAGTCACTGGACGACCTCGTCTCCGCAGGCTATCTCCGCGAAGTGCCAGTGGACCCCTTCACTCGCAAAAAGGACTGGCTGGTGGATTACGAAACCGACGTGCTGTTCAGCCCGGAACAGACGTCCACCGGCATAAGCAACGTGCATTCCGCTTCCGACCAAGTCTCTCCCTTCGAAGGCACCGCATACAATTCGTGGTGAACTCCGCGCTTTTTTCCCTGAGCAGAATCGCGCGGGCCGCGCGCGTTTGACGATTCTTCGCGAATGGTCTATTCTCAATGCGCGGGGTGGAGCAGTCTGGTAGCTCGTCGGGCTCATAATCCCGCAGAGCGGGATCGCTGGTTCAAGTTCAGCTCAATCTTCTTTGTGTTCTCGGCAAAGGATTCCGGCCCGCTCCCCACCAAGAAATGTCCCGCGTCACTGGCAAGCCGTACTTTCTATATGTCCTTTGGAGTCCTTCCGCACACCGCTTTTACATCGGCATCAGCGAAGATCCCGAGCAAAGACTAATTCGTCACAACCGCGGATTGTCTTTCTGGACGGCCAGATATCGTCCGTGGTTGCTTGTGCTCACCGAACGCTTTGACGACTACCGCAGCGCCCGAAAGCGCGAGCTTCAACTCAAGCGTCAAAAATCCGGACAAAACTTCTACCGCATGACGGGACTCGATCCGCAACAATTCGCGCGCGTTTGACGATTCCTCGCGAATGGTCTATTCTCAATGCGCGGGGTGGAGCAGTCTGGTAGCTCGTCGGGCTCATAACCCGGAGGTCGCTGGTTCAAATCCAGCCCCCGCAACCATTCGAGCGCCCTGTGCAGTAAGCAAGGGCGCTCGACCCATTTGAGGGCCGGGACTCAGAATACCCCGCTCCCCATCTGCTACATAGAATCGTTTCCCTTCTTTGACGGTGGGGGGCATGCGGATGGAAGTAATGTGCTGCGAAAGTTATTCGCGGGCATCTTCCACATCCCAATTCATCAGGCCGAGGATGTCAAAAAGTTGCTCCTTCACGAACGACCGAACCTCGGTACCCGAAAACTCAGGAAACTCTTCGCGGCGCTGGCGCTCGAAGCCGCTCCTGATGCTAGATATGCGCGGAAACAGGAATCAGCAAGAGGACGGCCCAGTGATCGCATAGTGGCTTTCCATGAACGTTAGGAATTGCGACGGCGGGGATGATCGCGCGCTGAATGCTCCGGAATCAATGAATTGCGCAGCAAGGCTGGTCTTCTTGGGACAGCAGATTCCTGCAGTGATTCAAATCCTCTTCAAGAGTTTGGCGCCGACGGAGGCCGTATCGAAGTATGCGGCATTGGCGAACGTCCCGGTGCAGGCAACCACTTCGGAAACCGCATCGATACACTCGTAGGCCGCGGGAACCCGCTGGTTGAGCAGATTGGTTTCCCCGGCGGCGTCGTACCGCGGACGAGCGTCTGCTCGTGCCCTTCGCCAATTCCGCCAGGACAACAAGTCCATCATGGAACTTCAGTCGTCCAAGAGTTTCGTTCCTGAGGACTCAATCAGGGACGATGCGCACGGTGTCCTCGCCGCGCACTCTGCGACCGTCAAACGTCAGCGCTTCGAGAGTAGCCACCGAGTCGCCCGGCTCGATCATAAATTGCGCCGTCAGAACGTGGCACACAAGGTCGAGGCGGCCGTCTTGGTTCACGTCTTCCGCACTGCACAGGTATTTCCCGCTCTTGCCGACCATCTTGACGCTGGCACCTGCCAGGCTGACCGTTTCGGGGTCGATCTGCGTGGCATCGAACGCCTCGGAGCTGAAGATGGCCACGGGGACGGTGCCCGCGTTGCTCAGGTTAATGCTGTTGGGAAAACTCCCGGGCTTGATGTCGATGCTCACCTTGATGGAGGAGTCTTTGCACTTGCCTGCACGGCCCGCCTCGAAAATGGCCGCCACTTCCTTGTCGTCGAGCGCGCGATTGAACAGCTCGACTTCATCCACTTGACCGTCGAAGAAATCTGAAGAGAACAGGGCGTTTCGCCCGATGTTCAATTCGCCTTCGGCCGTGGCAATGGTATCCGGCGCGACGACCCGAGATGATGCGAGAGCACCGTCGATATAAATTCTCAGTTCGTTGCCGTTAAACCATGCGGTCGCATGCGCCCACCTTCCGGGGGCAAAGGGAGCCGAAATGTCCGCGGGACCCGTGGTGCGAAATAGCCAAAAGTACAAGATGCCTTTCGCAGGGACGACCGCGAAGGAGTAGCCGGTCTTTGTTCCGGAAATCTCCCCCGCTTTGCTCAGGATGGTCTGTACCGGGCCGACCACGCTTGGATTAATCCACGCGTCAATCGTGAGGGCCCGCTCCACGTGCAAACTCCTGTGATTTGCGACTTGAACGTAGTCGGTTCCCACACTCTTTGCGCTAAGGGCAAAACCGAATGCGTCCCCGACGATCCCCGGAGCAAAGGTGGTATTGCCCACCAGCGTGCCGTCATTGCCATTCTTGATGTCCTTGGCGTTGCCGTCGCCGGGCCACCAAGCGATGAGGCCCGAGGGCGGCGTCACACAGCTCTGCGCTGAGGCTTTGCCCGTGGTCAGACTCGACATCACCAGCACTGCCACAAAGCACTTCACAAACGTCGCAGCTCTCATGGCTTCCTCCTTCGGCTTTCCCTCCGGTCTTGTTTCATTCCCTCTTTATGGGAGATAGCGTGCCAGTGCGATGAGGTTGGGCATATCTGCCCCGCCGACGGCGACGATCCTTCCGTCCGGCTGAAGCACAGCGCCTCCCCAGGCATAGTCCCTCAGCCCGTTAAAATCGGTCAGAACGATGCCAGAACCGGCACTTCCGAAAGTTGTGTCTGAACTGCCGTCGCTGTTGAAGCGCGCAACCAGAAAATCCGCGTAGTTGTCATTTATGTTTTCGAGATAACCACCGACAAGGATCTTCCCGTCGACCTGAAGGGCCACGGCGTACACCGTTTGGTTGTAGCCGGCGATCCCCGCGGTGACTTTTCCGCCGCTTCCGAAGCCGGAATCCAGTTGCCCGCTGGGCGTGTACCGCACGAGCGCAATCCTCATTCCTTGGGAAGAATGAGAATGTCCCGCGGCAATGATGTTGTTATTGGCATCAATTGCTACCGCGAATGCTTGGTCCGAAAGCCCCGCAAAATCGGTGAACACCTTGCCGCCGCTGCCAAAGCTCAAATCCAGGGAGCCGTCGGGATTCAAACGCAGGACGGCAAAATCTCTTGCGACTCCTTTAAGCGAGGGCCGAATGCCCGCCGCGACGATTTTTTCCTGAGGAGTGCCGCCAACCATGACAGTCTGGATGGCAACGCCATAGGCGCCCGCGACGGTGAAAGCGGTATCGGTGCTTCTCGCGGTTTGAATCACCACCTTGCCCGTGCTGTTGAATCCGATATCGAGGCTTCCGGTGGGCGTCAGCCGGGCAAATGCGAAACCTGTCTCCGAGCGGCCGGCGGCGACGATATACCCATTGGACTGCAAGGCGATGCTTTCCAGGAAGGCGTCCTTCTTCGTCGAAAAGCCAAAAGTAACCCGGCCGTTGGTGCCGAACGCGTAATCGATGCTCCCATCCGGATGCAGACGAGCAATCCCGAAGCCCGAAACGAGCGAGGTCCCCGGCTTGGACAAAGGGACGGATCCAGCAACTATGATTCTCCCGTCGGGCTGGATGGCCACGGTTTTCGGGGTTTCGCTGTCGTACCAATCGGTGATGGAGACGCGTGCAACCCCGCCGCTACCAAAGGTCGGGTCGAGTGTGCCGTCCGCGTCAAATCGCAGGACGTAGAAGTCGCTCCCCGTGCCCGATGGATAGTTGTCAGCTCTGGCCGCAACGACAATTTTTCCGTCGCTTTGTACGGCTACAGCCGAGGCCCATTGGCTGAGCCCGAGGTTGACATCGGCTGTGACTTTGCCGTCGATGCCGAAGCAAGTGTCCAGACTGCCCGGCCCCGTTGGCGCCGGAATGCACTGGGCAAAGCCCACGGAATTGGTGAACAGACAAATTACGACCAGGAACACTATGCGCAAAGTTGCAGGCTTCATGATGTTCTCCTTTTCGCCTTCCTTCAAAGTAGGAGGCCGTCCAGATTCCCGAAACCTTCGGGTTCTGGACGGCCTCCGGTACTTACGGTCAGCCGAATCGAACTATTTGGAGCTAAAGAGCGCTTACGGAGCGAACTTTATCTTTTTCCTTGTCACCTCAGCTAGCATTGGCAGTCCGTCTTGAATCCTGAGCCGCTCGATCTCGCCATGCTGCAATTGCGCGCAGAAGTGCAGGAAGGCGCGCCAGGCCGGATGCAGGGAGTTCAGCTCCGCGCTCCCCGGTGGGGTGTCCGACGCTCGTATCACGCCTTCGTGCGTTCGTCCATTTCCGTTCATGCCGCCGCCTGGCCCTACCACCCAATTCAGGGCAACAAACCGAGAAAGATCCAAATTCCACGAACGTATATGGGCGACGAACTGACCGAACCGAAAGCGGTGATTCTCCCGACCGGGGCGAGTACCACGGCGCCACACTGTGCCCCCGGATTCGGGCTGGGGTTCGTCAACGCCACGCCCCGGTCACCGAAGACCGGGTCCAGCAGCCCGTCCGGAGTCCAGCGCGCGGTTACGAAGGAATAATGCTTGTTCCCATCGGGTTGGAATGGCTCCATTGCTGTGCCGACTCCCACGACGCTGCCATCCGACTGAACAGCAACATCGTTCAATCCCTCCGACGCTGACAAGACATTAACAGCCGTGCGGCCGGTGCGCTGGCCGGTTGACGGATTGAGATCGCCGAAGGTCGCGTCCGCAAGTCCATTCGGCGTATATCGAGC
>JAMCWK010000090.1 GCA_023481105.1 Acidobacteriota bacterium
TTACGGGGCGTTCTTTCATATCGCCTGCTTCATGATCGTCTTAAGGAGGGTTTTGCAATAGGCTCTAGCCACTGCTTTTCAATCACTCGCCGCCAGCGGCTCCGCTACCGGCAAAGGCGAAACATGCGCGTGCGCGGACGCATCCGTTACCGTCGTCTCCGTCCACAGGCTGCGGTCGGCCAGCAGCCGCGTGACGAGCTGCGTGTGCAGCGCGTGCCCGGCCTTGTGCGCGGAAACGAACGCTTTCAGCGGCCGCCCCACCAGCGCTAGGTCGCCGATGAGGTCCAGCGCCTTGTGGCGGCCGAATTCGTCAGCGTAACGCAGCGGGCCGTTCATGATGCCGTCGCGCGAAAGCACGATGGCGTTTTCGAGAGAGCCGCCGCGGATCAGGCCCACTGCGCGCAACCGGTCCACGTCGTCGAGAAACCCGAACGTGCGCGCCTGCGCCAGCATGGCGCTGAAGGTTTCGCGGCAGACTTTCAGCTCCACTTCCTGCTGGCCCACCAGCGGGTGCGCGAAGTCCACAAAGCAGCGCACGCGAAATTCGTCCGCGGGATAAATGCCAATCTTGCGGTCGCCGTCGGAAAATTCCAGCGGCTTGACCACGCGCATGTACTTGCGGCGTTTGCGCAGCCGCCGCACGCCCGCGGCCGCCAGCATCTCGATAAATGGCTGCGAGCTGCCGTCGAGGATGGGCACTTCCAGCGCATCCAGCTCGGCGTACACGTTGTCCACGCCGCAGGAGTAGAGCGCAGCCAGCAGGTGCTCGGTGGTGGAGATGAGCACGCCTTTCTTCATCAGGCTGGTGGCGTAGCTGACGCGCGCGACGTTGCGCACGTGCGCTTCGACTTCGAAATTCTCCAGGTCGGTGCGCCGGAAGACGATGCCCGTGTCCACGGGCGCCGGCGTCAGCCGCAGCCGCCCCTTGACGGCCGTGTGCAGCCCTACGCCATGCGTCTCCACCGGCTTCTCGATGGTGGTCTGAAATGGCATACCCTGTCCTGAGAGCAGCACTTTCTGCGCCACACAAACTGCAAATTAAGTCACTTTATTTCTTTAACTTACGGACCGTAAATAGCACCCACGATGGCGACATGTTGTAATTTTACAACATTTCAATGGTTCAAGTGTGGCCATCTTAATCGGAATCATAATCAATTGAACGTCCTGCGCCAACCCGGAATGACAATCTGGTACTCGGACTTCCCGCTTGCTTCTCCATGGCGCGGGGGCTACCATCGGCGCAACGTGAAAAAGGTATGGCTGCTGCCGTTTTTGTGCCTGATTTTTTTCTGCAGCTATGCTTCCGCACAAGAACCGGAAGAGACCTCCAAGCTCCTTGTTCGCGGGCAGATTTACGGCCCCAGGGGCGCGGCCATCCAGGGCCAAATTCAATTCCGGCTCAGCGGCGAGGACGGCAGGCGGCCGCCGGAGTCGTTCTCCACGGACTCCAAGGGAAGCTTCATACTGCGCGACATGATCCCGGGCGCGAGCTACACGTTAATTGTGGATTCCGACGGTAAGAACTGGGCCACCACCACCGAACGTTTTTATGCGCTGGGTCCGCGCCCGTTCATCACCATCCATTTGCGTCCGCTGGAGAGCGCGCCGCTGGCGGGCGGCAGCGTCAGCGTTGCCGAGCTGAGCCAGAAAGTACCGCAGGGCGCTCGCCAGGAATATGCTGCCGCGGTCGAGCAACTGGCTGCGGGCAACGTGGAGCGCGCCCCGCAAATCATTCGAGCAGGCCATTGCGCTGTACCCGGACTTTGTGGAGGCCCGCAACGAGCTGGCTGTCATCCACATGCGCGAAGGGCGACTGGCGCAGGCGGAAACGCTCCTCCGGCGGGCGCTGGAAATTGACAACGCGGCGGTCCGCGTGCAGTTGAATTTGGGGCTGTGCCTGTCCCGGCAGGAGCGCTATGCCGACGCGCTGCCGTTTTTCGAGCGCGGCGTGCAATTGCAGCCGGCGAATGCGAATGGCAATCTGCTGCTCGGCAGCACCCTGTTCCTGCTTGGCAGCGACACGCGCGCCGAACCCGTGCTCCTCCGCGCCTACGAGCAGGGCGGCAAGCACTGCGCCCGCGCGCAATATTACTTGTCCCGCCTGTACGCGCGGCAGAAGAATTATGCGCGCGCCGCCGCGGCGCTGGAAATCTACTTGCGCGATCTTCCGGACGAGCCCAATGCCGAACCCCTCCGCGTCACGCTTGCCAAACTCCGTGCCGCCGCCGCGCCCGTAGTCCGCTGAGCAGGTGGCACAACCAATTCCCGCTGTTTTCAACATCCCAACCTTCCAACCTTCAAACTTTTTCTTTTCTACCCACAACACAATTGCTGCGACCGCCTTTGTTATACTCGCTCTCCCAATGGAGAAGCCGCGCAAACCCGTGCTCATGCTCCTCGATGCAATGGGTTTTATTTTCCGCGCCCATTTCGCCCCGATGGATCGGCTCGTCAGTCCCACAGGCCTGCCCACAAAGGTTCCGTACCTGTTCGCCACGATGGTCCGCCGCTTTGTGAAAGAGTGGCAGCCCGAATATTTCGGCGTGGTCTTCGACGTGGCCGGGCCGACGTTTCGCGACGAACTCTTCGCCGAGTACAAAGCGCAGCGCCCGCCCATGCCCGAAGACCTCAGCGTGCAACTTCCGTACGTGCGGAAATTCTGCGAGGCCATGCGCCTGCCCATTCTCGAAATGCAGGGTTACGAAGCCGACGACGTCATCGGTGCGCTGGCGAAAAAGGCCGCGGGCAAAGACCTGGATGTGTTCATCGTCACCGCCGACAAGGACATGATGCAGCTCGTCGGCGGTGCGGTGCGCGTGCTGAACCCGTCCAAGGCCGACCTCATCATTGACGCGGAGAAAGTGCAGGAAATTCTCGGCGTGCCGCCGGACAAAGTGATTGACGTGATGGCGCTGATGGGCGACACGATTGACAACATTCCGGGAGCGACAGGCATCGGCGAAAAAGGCGCGCGCGAATTGATTCAGCGCTTCGGCAGCGGCGAGGCCGCGCTCGATCGCGCCGCCGAAGTCGAGGGCAAGCGCTACCGCGAGGCGTTGCAGAATCAGCGCGAACAAGTGCTGCTCTCCAAGAAACTCGCCACCATCGCTACCGATGTGCCCATCGCGCTCGACCTGGAAAAACTTTCGCGCCGCGAGCCGGACCTCGAAGGCGTGCGCGCGCTCTACACCGAGCTCGGCTTCGGTCGCCTGCTGCGCGAATTGGCGGAATCTGCGCCCGCGACAACCGCGGGCGAAGCGGCCGCCCCGGCGGGCACCGACTACGCCACGCTCGATTCGCCCGCCGCGCTGCGCAAGTTCCTGCAAGCGATTCCGCGCGGGCAGGAAGCCGCGGTGTGGCTCTCTATCGCGCCGGGAGGCGAAGAAGATGAGGGCTTCGGCAGCCGCGTCGCCGCCGTGGAGATTTCTCCGCGCGCAGGCACGGCACGCACGGCGTGGCTCGATGAAAAAGGCGAGACGCTCGCGGCGCTGCGCGAATTTCTGGGCGATGCGTCGCGGCCGAAAATCGTGCACGACCCCAAACTCGTCGAGGTGCTCGCCGGGCCGCTGGCCGGAGTGCGTCACGCCACGCAGCTCTACGCGTATCTGCTGCGCCCGACGACCGCGAAGCACAGCTTGGCCGACGTCGCGGCGCGTCACTTGAACGCCGCGCTCTCCGGCGCGCCGGGCGAATGCGCAGATTTTCTTCAGCGCCTCGCGCCAAAGTTGCGCGCCGAGCTGGAAGCGCAGAATCTCGCTAAGCTTTACGAGACGATGGACCTGCCCCTCGCGCCCATCCTCGCGCGCATGGAGTGCGCGGGCGTCCTGGTGGACCCCGCCGCGCTTGCAAAAATGTCCGCGGCGATGGAAACGGAAATTGCGCAACTCCAAAGACGCATTTTCGAACTTGCCGGCTCCGAGTTCAATGTCAACTCGCCGCAGCAGCTCGCTGAAATTCTCTTCGACAAGATGAATCTCGCGCCGTCCAAAAAAGTGCGCGCCAAGCCGCGCTCCACGGCCGCCGAAGTACTCGAAGACCTCGCGCTCACGCACGAGCTGCCCCGGCTGGTCCTCGACTTCCGCGAGCTCTCCAAGCTGAAGTCCACCTACTCCGATGCGCTGCCGCGGCTGATTCATCCGGAAACGCAGCGCATCCACACGCGGCTCTCGCAAACCGGCACGGCCACCGGGCGACTCGCGTCGTCCACACCGAATTTGCAGAACATTCCCGTGCGCACGGAGCTGGGGCGACAGATCCGCGCGGCGTTCGTCGCGCCACCGGGCTGCGTGCTGCTTTCCGCGGATTACTCGCAGATCGAGCTGCGCATCCTCGCGCATTTTTCGCAGGACCCCGTGCTGCTCGAAGCCTTCCGCCGCGGCGAAGACATCCACGCGCGCACCGCGCAGGAGGTGTTCGGCGCCGCGCCGTTCGCACAAACGCCCGAGCATCGCCGCGCCGCCAAGGCCATCAACTTCGGCATCATCTACGGGCAATCGGCGTTCGGCCTCGCGCAGCAGCTCGGCATTGACCAGAAGGAAGCCGCGAAATTCATCGCCGCGTATTTCGAGCGCTACCGCGGCGTGCGCGAATATCTCGACCGCACGATTGAAGAGGTGCGCCAGACCGGCTACACGAAAACGCTCTTCGGCCGCATCCGCCCCATCCCGGAAATTAATTCCCCGCAGATGGCCATGCGAAATTTCGCCGAACGCACCGCGCTGAACACGCCGCTGCAAGGCACCGCCGCGGATCTCATCAAGCGCGCGATGATCCACATTGATCAGGCACTCGCCGTTCCTGCGCCTGTCATCCTGAGCGGAGCGAAGATCCGTTCCGCCGCGGTTTCTGCGGCGAATCTCTCTTCCTCCGCGCGAATGATTTTGCAGGTGCATGACGAACTTCTCTTTGAAGTCCGCACCGACGCACTCGACGCGCTGAAAGCCCTCGTCAAGCCCGCCATGGAAAACGTCCACGCTCTCGCCGTCCCCCTGGTCGTGGACCTCAAGGTCGGCCCCAACTGGCGCGACATGGCGTGACCGTAGGCTGTCTTGAAAACTAGCGGACACTTTCGCGCGCAACAAAGCGCGGAGCCCAAAGGCGAACAAAACACGAAAACAAATCTAGATTTAATGGGGGAGTCGAGCAGGAAACAAACTGGAAATGAAGTGGAAATGAAATTTAACTGGTAAAGGCATTATGCTTGTACTAAGCTTCAATTGAAGTAGTTAGTCTATGGCCATCCAGGATGATGCGGAAATGAGTTGAGCTATTCACGATGAATACCATCC
>JAMCWK010000075.1 GCA_023481105.1 Acidobacteriota bacterium
TTGTAGCCAATGCGCTCGATGGAATCGAGCACGGCCGTTCCGCCGCGGCTGAACAATTCAATGTCCATGCGCAGCTCCGGCGCAACGCGCTCGCCTAGCGGCAGCCCCTGCGCGAACAGCGGCCGCGTGCGGGCGATCAGGTCTTTCATTAATGCGACGTAGCGCTCGTCGAACCGGTGCGCAAACAAATCTGCTTTTGTGAGGCCGTGCGCAGCGAGCGCATCCTGCGGAATGTAAATGCGATCCTTGTCGAGGTCGCGCGCCACGTCCTGCCAGAAGTTGGCGAGTTGCAGCGCCGTGCACGTGGCATCGGAAAGCACTTGCCGTTCTGCATCGCGGTAGCCGCAAAGGTAAAGCACCAGCCGCCCCACAGGATTCGCCGAATAGCGGCAGTAACTCAAGACGGAATCCCAGTCGGGGTAGCGATGTACGGTCTGGTCTTGCCGAAAGGCAGTCAACAAATCTAAGAACGGCTCAATGGGAATCTGACATTCTTCGACGGTGGGCTTGAGCGCAACAAAAACCGGATGCGCAGGAGCACCCGAAAAACACGAGCGCAACTCGCCTTCCCACCAGTCCAGAAGTTCCAGCGCGCGCGCGGGGCTGGCCACTTCGTCGCCCAAGTCATCGGCCCAGCGGCAATAGGCATAGACATTGTAGAAGTGCTGGTGCAGGCGGCGCGGAAGCAGCCAGGAAACCACGTTGAAATTTTCGTAATGGTGCGTAGCCAGCCAGCGCGTGTACTCCTGCGCTTGGGCGGCAGGACAGCCAGCGGGCGGCAAATGGCGGTGAATTTCGAGTTCGACAGGCGGCTGCATGGCCAAGGCGGAACAGCGCAGGGCGGAGCGCACCTGCAACTGCGGGTGCACGGCTACGGGATCACAGCCGTCTTCAGTTCGCCGTTCCGATGCTTCATATGTTCGAACACCTGCGGCAATTCCTGCAAGGGAACTTCGCCGGTGATGAAGTCGCTGGCGCGGATGGAGCCGCGGGCCACGGCGTCCAGGGCGGCGCGGATGAAGCGCGGCGTGTGATGGAATGTGGATTTCAGCGTGATTTCCGAATAGTGCAGCACGGCAGGGTCGAATTCCACGCGGCTATCGCGCGGGCAGCCGCCGAACAAGTTGACCGTGCCGCCGCGGCGGACCATCTGCATGGCCCACTCCCACGTGGTAGGCGAGCCAACCGCTTCAATTACGGAATCGGCGCCCAGGCCGCGTTCCGTCAGTTGGCGAACGCGCTGGATGGGATTGTCCAGCTTGGACACGTCGAATGCAGCAACGGCACCCAACCGTTGGGCCGCGCGGATCTGACTCTGCCGCTTGGCCAGCGCCACCACACGGACCCCTTCGATAGAGAGCATGCGCACAAACATCAGGCCGATGGGACCGCAGCCCACGACGACCGTCGTGTCGCCTGGCTGGATGCCGGTCTCCACGATGCCGCGCAGCACGCAGGCCAGCGGCTCGACCAGCGCGGCGTCCATGTAGGAAACATGGTCGGGAATCTCCAGCATGTTCTGGCGGACAATGCGGCCGGGGATGCGGATGTACTCCGCGTAGGCGCCATTGTTGAAGAGCAGGTCCTCGCAAAGATTTTCATTATTCTTGCGGCAGAAGACACAGATGCCGCAGGGCGCGGAGTTGGCGGGCACCACGCGCATGCCCACGCGCATGCCGCCATTAACGTTGCGCCCGAGGGCTTCCACCACGCCAGCCAGCTCGTGGCCGAAGACGGCCGGCGGCTGAATCATGCGCGGATGGTAGCCCTGCTTCCAGACCTTCAAGTCCGTGCCGTCCGTGAGCGCCACCTTTACGCGCACCAGCGCGTCGTCGTCGCCGAATTTCGGCACGCCGACTTTTTCGATTTTCAAATCTTCGCGGCCGTACAGCACAGCCGCCGTCATATGTCCGTTGCGTTCCTTATGGTTCAAGGGAGTATCACCACTTTAAGAGAATCGCCCGCCGGGCGGGCCGCGAGAGCTAAAGCTTGTTCCATCTGCTCCAGTGCAAACCGGTGAGAGATAAATTCGCGCAACGGCAGCCGGCGCTCAAAAACCAGCCGCGCCGATTGCTCTTGCAGCTCCACCGAAGCGCTGTAACTTCCCAGGATTTCTTTTTCCTCCACGCCGACCGCCGCCGCCTGGAATTCAATCTTCGTCACGGGGTCATTTTGCGCAAAGAGTAGCACACGACCGCCGGGTCGCGCGAGTGTCAATGCTTCCTGCACCAGTTGCGGATGGGGCACAGCCAGCAGCACCACGTCCGCGCCGCGGCCCTGCGTCCGTGCCTTTACCGAGTCCAGGAGCTTGCCCGCCGCGGGATCGCAAGATTCCGCCGCCCCATAGCGCAAGCTGCGCTCGCGGCGTGCCGGCAGCGGGTCGCTGGTCACTACCGTCGCACCCACTTCGCGCGCCAGCATGAGCAGCAGCAAACCGATGGGCCCTTGCCCAATCACCACCGCTGTTTCGCCGGGCGCCACGCGCGCTTTCTCGATGGCCTTCAAGCACGTGTTCACCGGCTCGACGAAGGTTGCTTCTTCAAAGCTGACGTCGGGCGGAATGGCCACCATGCCGCGCTCGGCAATCCACGGCATGATGCGTACAAACTCGGCGAAGCCGCCGCCGTTGGGCTGGAAGCCCGCCGTGACGCCCACTTTCTTATACGTTGGGCACTGCGAATGCAGGTTCCGCTGGCAGTAAAAACAATCGCCGCAAGGCACGTGATGAAAACTGATGGCCCGGTCGCCGGGCTTCCAGCGGGTGACTCCGCTGCCGACTTCCACCACGGTGCCGGCGATTTCGTGGCCCAGAATCTGCGGCGGCTGAATGAATCCAAGCTGAATCTTCTTGATGTCCGTGCCGCAGATGCCGCAGGCCGCCACGCGTAGCAGCACTTCGCCCGGAAAAATCTCCGGTACCGGCACGGTTTCGACCACCACGCGCCCTTTGCCGCGATACACCGCCGCGTGCATCTGCCGCGTGCCCAGGGGCCGCGCGAGATCGTTCGCGAGATGTGGCACAGCGTGGCTCATCGTGCCGCCACCTGTTCGAACAATGTTTCCGTCTTCATTCCTTCTGCCAGCGCACCAACAAAAGTGTCCAGGAATTGCGCCAGGCGCGTGGCCGCCCGTCGCGTATCGCGGCCCAGGCGCACGAGCCCCGGTAGCCGGTGCGGGTTTCGCGCCAACTGGCCGAGCACGCGCGGGATGCTGATCTGGCCTTTCGCTCCGACGGTGCGATTGAAATCCAGCGGCATGTCCTGGCTGGCCGTGTCCCCGATGGCGCGAATGGCCACCGCGGGCACGCGCAGTCCCTGCGCTTCGCAGAGAATCGTGAAGCCTTCCATCTCCACAGCATCCCCGGTGAATGCCAAGCGGCCTTTTTCCTTAGCCGTCAACACAGTGTGATCCGAAGATTGAAATGCATCAACGACCCGCGCGCCGCAAGCGGCCGCAGCGTGCAGCAGTTCCCCATCGCTTTTCACGAAGCTGCCACCGGATGTCGCGCGCACCGCCCGCGCCACCAGCACGTCGCCGACGCGATGCCGCAACTGCAGCGCTCCCGCGAGGCCGCTCGAAATGCAGACGTCAGCGTCATTCACTTGCGCCGTCTGCAATGCACGCCGCGCATGCTGCGGACCGATTCCCGTCAGCACAACGCAAACCTTTGTAGCGCCGAATTGAGCCTCGAATAAGGAAGGTTCTGTCGCTGTCCGGCGAAACCCGCGCAGCCGCCGCCAGGGGGAAAACTCATTTTCCAAAGCGAATGTGACTAAAACTCTCATCCTGTTTACGCCGCCACACGCACCGCGCCGTGCTGCGCGTGCGGTTTGACGTACCCGTTCTCCTCGTACCAAAGAACTGCGCGCTCCAGCGCAGCTTCCACAGGGCCGGGCTGGTAGCCGAGCTCGCGCACCGCCTTCGAACCCTCCACAAACATTTTGTGCCGGGCCATGCGCACGCCTTCGAGCGGAATTTGCGGCTCGCGCCCCAGCGCGCGCGAGAATGCGTTTTCGACGTAGCCCGCAGCCAAGGCCACGGCGTGCGGCAAGCGAATCCGCGGAGCATGTCTCCCGACAACGCGGGCCAGCGTATCGAGAATTTCTTTCAACGCCATGTTGCGCCCGCCAAGAATGTAGCGTTCGCCGGCGCGTCCACGGTCCGCGGCCAGCAAATGGCCTTCTGCGCAATCTTCCACGGGCACCACATTCAGTCCGGTGTCCAGATACGCCGGCATTTTGCCTTGCAGAAAATCGAGAATGATCTTTCCGGTCGGCGTGGGCTTCCAGTCGCCCGGGCCCACCGGCGCCGTCGGATTCACAATCACCACCGGAACCCCTCCCGCAGCGGCGCGCAGAGCTTCTTGCTCGGCGAGAAACTTGGAGCGCTTGTAGTGGCCGATCATTTCCTCGAGCGTAGCGGCCGTCGCTTCATTCGGCAGCGCGCCTTCGCGAGGCACTGCGATGGTCGCCACCGTGCTGGTGTACACAAATTTTTCCACGCCGGCTTCGCGGGCCGCCGCCAGCAGGTTGCGCGTGCCGGTCACGTTGGATTCGTAGATTTCGCCCGTATCGCGGGCCCACAGGCGGTAGTCCGCGGCCACGTGAAATACGCGTTGCATGCCCGCGAGCGCCGCGGGCAGCGTCGCCGCATCGCGCAGGTCACCGGTGACGCGCTCCACGGCCAGGCCATTCAGGGCGCGCAAGTCACTGGACGCTCGCACCAGCACGCGCACGGAATTTCCGCGTGCGAGTAGAAGCCGTGCGACGTGGCTACCCACGAAGCCGGTGGCGCCGGTGACAAGAATGTTCATAGAATATTGAATGCCCCGTCCTGATACGCGGGCTTCGAGTCCCCCCGCGGGGACGAGCTGGGTGTCCCGTGAGAATCCGAGGAATGGCCATTACTTCCGCCATTCCCGTTGCCATGGCCATTGGCGCGGCCGTTCGAGCAGTTCTTCCGGCCGTTGCCGCCGCCCATCTTCCCGCTGAGCTGCCACTTCAGCATTTTCCAGTTGTCGCCGAGCTTGCGATGCGCCCCGAGCACAGCGGAAGGCTCGAAGCCCACGTGCACCATGCAGTCTTCGCAGCGCGGGTCGCGTCCGCGGCCGTAGGCATCCCACGGCGTCTTTTCCACAAAATCCTTGAAGGAGTCGTGATGCGCGTCGGTCATTAAGTAGCAGGGGCCTTTCCAGCCGCGCGGGTTGTAGGTGGGGTTGCCCCAGGCTGTGCACATCAGCTCGCGCTCGCCGCGCAGGTACTCCATGTAAATCGGCGACATCATTAGGTTGTACTTTTCCAGCAGGGCGCATGCGAGCCGGAATTTTTCGCGGATTTCCTCGCGCGACATGAAAATTTCCTTGGTTTGCACGGCTCCGTACGAATAGGCCGGAGAGAGCATGTAGCCATCCACGCCGAGACTCGCCAAGTATTCGTACAGCTCGGCGATCTCGTGCATGTCGGTTTCCTTGTAGATGGTGGTGTTGCTGCACACCAGGAAACCCGCGGCTTTTGCCGCCTTGATGCCTTCGACGGCCTCGCGGAAGACGCCGTCGCGCTCCACGCACAGGTCATGCGTGCGTTCCAGCCCGTCGAGGTGAATGTTCCAGAAAAAACTGGACGTCGGTTTGAACTCGTTCAGCCGCTTGCGCACGAACATGCCGTTGGTGCACAGGTAGATGTGCCGGCCGCGGTCGAGCAACTCGCGCACCAGCCGGTCCACCTCCGGGTAAATGAGCGGCTCACCGCCGCAGATGGAGACGACGGGCGCGCCGCATTCTTCGGAAGCAGCCACGCACTGCTCCACGCTGATCATTTCGCTGATAGTGGATTTGTATTCGCGGATGCGCCCGCAGCCGGTGCAGGTCAGGTTGCAGGCATGCAGCGGTTCGAGCATGAGCACCAGCGGAAACTTCCCCGCCCCGGTCATTTTCTTGCCCATGATGTACTGGGTGAGATTGGCCGTCAGTTTGAGCGGAAACCTCATCGGTTCACCCGCGCCCCGTTGCGGCGCTCGAACTGATGCGGCGAAACCAGCACGCCGCAAAAGGGCTCTGCGCCCTTCTGGATATTGCGGAAGCGGGCTAGCGCATAGAGCGGGAAATAAATCCGATAAAGATGATAGTTGAGGTGAAAGACAGTCGGGAAACCTGTACCGGTGGTGGCCACCTCTGCCCACGATCCATTCTCTTTCTGGTGCTGGGAGAGGTAGCGGATGCAGCCCATCACGGCCGGGTCATTGGGCGGCGCGGCGGCCAGCAGCCCGATCAAACCCCATGCCGTCTGCGACGGCGTGCTGGGCCCCTTGCCCTTCATTTCTTCGTCGTCATACGAAGCGCAGGTTTCGCCGAACCCGCCATCCGGATTTTGCACGGAGCGCAGCCACTGCGCAGCCAGTTGTGCATCGTCGCGGTCGGCCAGTCCCAATGCTTCCAGCGCGCGCAGCACACCACCTGTGCCATAAACGTAGTTCACGCCCCAGCGGCCGTACCAGGAACCATCAGGGCATTGTTCACGCTGCAGGTAGGACAGCGCTCGCTTCACGATGGGATGCGATGCGTTCCACCCGAAGCGGCCCAGGCATTCGATGACGCGCGCAGTGACGTCTTCGGTGGAAGGGTCAATCATTGCTTGGTGATCGGCAAACGGCACTTGCGTGAGAATGGCGCAATCATTGTCGCGGTCGAAAGCGCCCCATCCACCGTCGCGGTTCTGCATGGAGAGCATCCAGGTGAGGCCGCGGCGGATAGCTTCCTCCATGCGCGGACGGTCCGGGAAATCCACGCGTTGCAGGGCCTGCAGGACGAACGCCGTGTCGTCAATGTCCGGATAAAAGTCGTTGCGGAACTCGAAGGCCCAGCCGCCGGGCTTGGTGTTGCGATTCTTCTTCTGCCAATCGCCGGGGCCAAGGATCTGCTGGTCGAGCATCCAGCGCGCGGCCTTAATCAGCGCGGGGTGATCGGGCGGAAGTCCCGCCTCCTCCAGCGCCACCATGGCAATCGCGGTGTCCCAAACCGGAGAAAGGCAAGGCTGAAGGCGAATTGTATCGCCCTCTTCGATTTCAAACCGCGCCAATTGCCCGATTTCGCGGGCCGTCAGCGGATCATCGGGAGGATGGCCCAACGCCAGCAGCGCGAAGATAGAATTCATCATTGCCGGGTAGATGGCACCCAGTCCGTCACTCCGCTGTAGATGGTCCAACAGCCATTGGCGCGCGCGGTCCAGGGCCTTGTCGCGGAACGGCTTGATGGGAAGCCGCTCATACAGTTTAAAAACGCGGTCCAGCGACAGAAAGAAATTACGCCAGGTGAGCAGTTGGGAATCCCAGGCGAAAGCCGCCGTCTTGTTTTTGGGGTCTTTAAACAGTTCATCCACGCCAGCGTGGTCCGGGAGCGGCCAGCTCGGCTTCAAGCAATACAGAATCATCAGCGGGATGACGATTCCCCGCGTCCACGACGACATCTCGTAAATGTTCAGGTAGAACCAGTCCGGAGAAAGCATCAACTCCGGCGGAACCGCCGGGACCATCTCCCAACCCACAGCGCCCACCAGCGCCAGATAGAAACGCGTAAAGGAGTTGGTGTGCTCTAGCCCGTTCAGGGCGTGCACGCAGGCGCACGCTCGGGCCATGTGCGGAGAGCTGGCAGAATCGCCGGCAATCTTCAAAGCCAAATAGGCCTTCACCGTGGCGTTCAGCTCCGACGGCCCGCCTTCGTACACATTCCAGCCGCCGTCCGCAAGCTGCTTGCGGCGGATCTGGTTGGCCAGCTTTGCGACGCGCGTGTGCTCGAGCTTCCCCAGAATGTGCAAATAGAGGATGTAGTCGGATTCCAGGGTCGTGTCGGCTTCGAGTTCGCCCAGCCAGTACCCCTCGCGGTGCTGGATAGAAAGCAGGTAGCGGACGCCGCGGTCCACGACGTCGTCAACTTGTTCTTCCAAGCGTTGCGCAACAGCGGGTTCTGTGTAGCTCAGTCGCCTGCCCGGCAACGGATCCAGTTCTAATTCTGCTCCCTCACCCATGAAGGCCCTTTCAATCAAATTTGAACAAAACTACCGCTTCCGTCGTGCTGGGCATGCGTACGGAATAATAACCAGCGGGCTGCAAGGCGCAGGTGCGCCTCGGACAGACGGGGAACAGCAATTGCCCCCAGTGCTCGAATCCATCCGCCCCTGAATGACAAACAGCTAAGTTCCGTAAAACAAATGATTATGGTCGTAGATTCTCAGATGGTCAACAAGAAATATCTCGCGAGTGCCCTTCCGTGGCGGCTGAGTGGGTGAAATAGCGCTCCCGAATGAACTCCGCCAGAGCGGCCGGAAGCACAGCACCCAGCGGCTGCTCGAAGCAGGGCTTGGCTTCCAGCCGCTGCCGGGAGATGGGCGGCCCGCCAGTTGCCGGATCGAACCAGGTGCTGCCGGCCAGGGGAGCGCGCAGGACGCAGGCGTCTGCGCGGTCAAAAAACTTGCGGCAGGAATCCTTGAAATCGAGCGCGTTGGGGTCGAGCACTACCAGGTAAAGCTCGGGCCGCAAGAACTCCAGAACCGAATTGCTTTCAATGATGACGCTCGGCGCGGTCCCTATTTCGTTCCAAAGTCGCGGAAGAAACTCCCCTAGGCAGCCCTGCCGCGTGCGCGCCCACAGTGAGCGCGCCGCTCCGGCTACCAGAAAGCGCGAGCTGTCGGTGCGGTCCGAGCGGTCCCGCTCCTCATCGAGCGCAAAACTGTGCTCCACTGGCGCGCAATCGCAGTCTTTCCCATCAATGGAGCACATGCCGTGTCCGTGCTGGGTGATTTTCACCGCCGTCCAGGAAGCCTCCGGGAAGGTGCGGATGATGTCCACCACCAGCGCGGTCTTGCCGATGTCTCGAGTGTGACCACCGATGACGAGAGTACGCATGACGATATTAAGAGACGGTTCGCCTGCCGACCATGGTGGAACGGAATAGAGAGCAGGTCAACTAGCGCGCCGCCGGCGCGGTTCGCGCGAGGGCGCGGGTTCAGACTTTCGTTTGGGGACGTTCACCAGAACTTCCACCATGGACGCTTCCCGGGTTCCTCCCGTTGCACCTCAAGCCATTCCCCCGCCTCCGTTCGGACCCACTTCTTGGGAACGCCTTCCAAAGTGATTTCTGTGCCCGGCGCATGATCAACGAACTCCAGTAGACTCGCTGCGAACCAATAGGCTTGATTGCGGTCCTCGAAGAACACGTTGATCGCGTAGTCGGCGCCGCTCCCACCGATCACATCCACGCCCGTGATAGAAGGAGTGGTCTCCCCAAATACCCGGCCGACACGCCGGGCAAGTCCGCGCCCTTCTGTAAGGGCAGTCGAGCGAACGCGAACGGTGTCACCAAATGCGATTTGTGTTTCAGCAGACATCGTTCTTCTTCACGACTTGACCCAGCAACTGATTCTAACTTGATTTGGAGGAATAGCGACCCTCTCATCGCCCGAGGGAGACTAATTCCTGTCGATACGGGGCTTAGATTGTGAATGCGCCATTACCCGCGTTGCTGCTCGAGCTTTTTAAGGCGATCAACAAGTTCCGGCAGGCGCGCGAACCAGGCGTATTGTTCTTTGAATTTCACCAGCGGCCGTGCCGGGGTGCCCCAAACAGTTTCGCCGGCGGGGATGGTCTTGCCTGTGGGAATTCCGGCCTGCGCTCCGACAATCGCGCCGTCACGGATGTGGCAACCGTCGGCGATGCCTACCTGCCCTCCAATCACAACCTGTTTGCCGATGCGCGAGCTGCCGGAAATTCCCGTTTGCGCGGCGATGATGGAATGCTCGCCAACCTGCACGTTGTGCGCGATCTGCACAAGGTTGTCGATTTTCGTGCCCGCGCCGATGCGTGTGGTGTCCAGCGCGCCGCGGTCAATGGTCGCGTTGCTGCCGATTTCCACCTCGTCGCCGATTTCCACGCGGCCAATTTGCGGAAACTTCCAGTGCTTCCCTTCTCCGAAGACGTAGCCGAAGCCGTCGCTGCCAATGACCGCGCCGGAATGAACCATCACGTTTTTCCCCAGCCGCGCGCCGGCATACAGCGTCACGCGCGGATAAAGGCGGCACCGCTCACCGATATGCGCACCGCGCCCGACAAAACACTGCGCGCCAATTTGCGTGCCGTCGCCGATTTCCACTTCGTCCTCAATCACCGCGTACGGCCCCACAGCAACGCCATCGCCAAGCCGCGCCGTGGAGGCGATGATGGCACTCGGATGAATTCCTATGGCGATGGCTTGCGGCGGCAGCAGCCAGGCGGCGACCTTGGCAAAGGCCAGCTTGGGCTGCACGGTCCGCAGAATCGTCCGGCCGGCAAGCTCCAGTCCGGGCGGAAGCAACACGCAGCGCGCGCGCGATTCCGCCGCGCGCTCCCAGTGCCGCGCTGTGTCCACATAGATGAGATCCTCCGGCCCCGCGCTCTCCGGGCTGGCGACCCCGGATATTTGTGCTGCGGCGTCTCCTTCCAGTTGCGCGCCGGCGTATTCGGCAATTTCGCGTGCGGTGCGAATCATGTAGCCCTCCCTGACGGAAGCAAAGCCGAAGAAACGTGAACAGATTCAGAACGGATAGATTGGTTTTTCGCCGGGCGGGCGCGTGCGCCAGCGCTTGTGTACCCAGAGCCACTGGTCGGGATGGCGGCGAACGTAGTCTTCCACGGCGCGCGTAAAGCGCGCAGTATTCTCCACAATATCGCGCTGCTCGTCGCCGGAGCGCTGCAGTGGAATGGCCGGCTCGAAGCGCAGGCGGTACTTGCGCATGTGTTCGTCCCAGAAAAGAAATGCCGGAACGACGGTGGCTTCCGTGCGCAGGGCCACGCGCGCCAGGCCGGACGTGGTGCAGGCGGGCACCCCGAAGAAATCCACAAACACGCCCTCCTCCAACGCGGTGTTCTGATCAATCAGCACGCCCACGGTCCCGCCTGCGCGCAGGATTTGCAGCATGGCGCGCGCGGATTTGTTTTTTTCAATCGGCGTGTTGCCGGACACGCAGCGGTAGCGGTTCACCAGCGCCTCCACGCGCGGGTTGTCAATCGGGCGCACGAGAAAATGTAATGGGTAGCCGAACAGGGATTGCGCGAACGGCGCCAGCTCCCAGGCGCTGGCGTGGCCCGTCAGAAACAACACGCCTTTGCCCAGCCGCTGCGCGGAATCGAAATTCTCAAATCCATCCAGCACCACCGTGCGCTCGATGGTTTCGCGGGTATAGCGGGGAAACTGCGAGAACTCGCCGGCCATCCAACCGACTTGCCGCACCATGCTGCGCAGGATGCGGCGCCGCTCCGCTTCGGTCAAATCCGGAAACGCCAGGCGCAAGTTGAATACCGCGGCGCGGCGCAGCGGCGGCCGGAGAAAAAATGCCAGGCGCGTAATCAGCGCGCCCACCCCGCGGGCCAGCGGGCGCGGGAGAATCCCCAAAGTGTTCAGCGCCAGCCACGCGGCCATATATTCAAGCCATCTTCGCATCGGCCGCCATTATCCATGAATCCCTGCCCGCCACAACCACAGAACTCGCACGCGAATTGCAAACGACAAACACGGGCTGCTTTGCTCTATCGTCTGTTAGACTCTCTCGCCTGTGAATGGGTTACCTCCAACGCGCGGCTGGGCCGCGGCGGTGATTGCCGCCGCCGTACTCTATCTTTGTTTTTTCAGCCACGCGGGCGCGTTCGGCGTAATCGGGCCGGATGAGCCGCGCTACGCGTCCATCGCAAGAAGCATGATGGAGTCGGGCGACTGGGTTACGCCGCGTTTGGACGGACAGCCGTGGTTTGAAAAACCGGTCCTCTATTATTGGGGCGCGGCGGCAGCGTTTCAGATATTCGGCGTGAGCGAATTCTCCGCGCGGCTGCCCTCCGCGGTGCTGGCCGCGCTCGCCGCTTTGGCGCTGGCCTGGCTGGCGCGAAGAATCTACGGCGCAGGAACCGCTTGGGCGGTGCTGCTCATTTTCCCGACGTGCGTCGGCGTATTCGCGTTTGCGCGCGCCGGAACCACGGACATGCCCTTCAGCGCGTCTCTGGCTCTGGCTATGCTCGCCGCCTTTCGTGTGACGGAACATGCCGACCAGCCGCCGCGACGTCACTGGCAGATTTTGTTCGGCGCATTGTTGGGAGTTGCTACGCTCGCCAAAGGGCCTGCGGCGATTGTGCTGGCGGGTGGAAGCGTTGGACTTTGGGTAGTGGTCACAGGTCGCTGGAAGCAGGCGTGGCGGCTGGCGCATCCGCTGGCGGTGATCGCATTCTGCGCAGTGGCGCTTCCGTGGTACGTGCTCTGCGCCATGCGCAACCCGGAATTCCTGAGCATTTTTCTGTTATCGCATAACGTGGCGCGTTTTCTGACGCCCGTCTTTCAGCACGAGCAGCCTCTCTGGTTTTTCGGGCCGATTTTGCTTCTGGGGCTGCTGCCGTGGAGCGCGCTGCTGGCGGGCGCCGCGCGCGACGCAATGTCGCTGTGGCGAGAGAAAAAGTTGAGCGCGTCGCCGGCGTTTTTTTTCGCGTGCTGGGCGGTGTTTCCGCTGGTTTTCTTCAGCGTGTCGCGTTCCAAATTGCCGGGCTACATTCTGCCGGTTTTTGCGCCGCTGGCACTGCTGCTGGCCCGGAGCTTGACGCGGGCCATCGAGCAAGAGGATTCCTTCGCGCAATGGCAATTGGAGTGGACAGGAATGACGTTTCTGGTGCTGGCCGGAGTCACCGGCTATCGCTTGAGCCGGCTGCCGTCGCAACTACAGGACATCACCGGCACGGAAATGGCGGTCTGGATCACAGGGGTCATGGCCATCGGGCTGATTGTCTCCGGTCTGGGCTGGGCGCGGAAATATTGGGCTTCGCTGACACTGGCTGCAGTGCTGATGGCCGGCCTGATTGAAGCAGTGAACCTGCGCATCGCGCCGCTCGTGGACCACGATATTTCGCCGCGCGCGGCGGCGCTGGAATTGCAACGGGTGGCGCGCACAGGGGAAAACATCAGTGTCTATCGCATGCATCGCGCGTGGCACTACGGGCTGAACTACTACCTGCACCGTGAGATTCCCGCATGGCAACCGGCCCAGCCTGCGGCACGTCGTGGAATTGTCGTGCTGCCTGCGGCGAGCGTAAAAGAATTGGAGTCGGCGGGATTGAAATTCCGCGTGCTGGCGCGCGTGGCGCAGCCCGCAGTGGTGATTCGCGTGGAGTAATTAGCGAGGCGGCGGAGCCCCGCCAACCGGCGGGAGGTTTTCCAGGAAAAACCCGACAATGTTGTTTTCGTAATTGTGCTTGTCGTCGCTGGTCATCGAAGCGTAGTTGGATTTGGGCACGTTGATCTGCTGCTTAGGGTTCGCTGCTTTTCCGAACAATTCGGCGGTGGACGCGCCCAGCGCGCGATTGTCATTGGCCATCACGAAGAGCTTGGCGACGCCAGGAAGCGCCGGCAGCCGCTCCGAAAGCGGCGGCGCTTTGCGCCCCGAAAAATTCATAGTGCGAAACACCAGGTGGCAGAGCGTGGTGGTAAAGGGCAAGACGTTCAGGCCGGAGCGCTCGATCTGCAAATCCAGAAAATCCACCGGATCGTTGTACACAGAGTCGAGAACAATCGCGCGGATGCGTGGATCAGAGCCTGCTGCGGAAGCGGCGGCGTACGCGCCGACGCTGGTGCCCCAAACACCAAAGCGTGTGCGGTCCACGTCATCGCGAGCGGCAATCGTGTTAATGGCCGCCAGTAGCTCCTGCGTTTCGCGATAGCCGAGCGTGGAAAAATGTTTATTGCGGCCGTGTCCCGCAAGGTCGAAAACGAAGACGTTGTACTGGTGTTCCTGGAGCGAGGTGACCAGTGTAAGGACTTCTTCCCGATTGGATAGATAGCCGTGGGCGAGCAGGATGGTTGGCGCGGTACTTCGCCCGGGAAAGAACCAGCCGTCCTCGGAGCCGCCCGGCGTGGGAAATGAAATTACCGTGGGCCGGCCCAGCAAAGAGTCCAGGGAAAGTTCTCCGCCGGCAGTCGGCGGCGAGATCACGCCATACAGCAGGACTCCTGTCATCAGGAACAACGCCAACACGGCAAAACCCAGCAGCGCTGCCGCAGCCATGAGAAGCTGCGACAGTTTGCCCGAGTCGCGGAAATTTGAAATCCAGCTCATGAACGAAACCGCACACCCCTAAACTCGCGCATCTTAGCACATCCTCCTGCGCCGGATGCCAAGCAGGAGCCTGGTAATTATCGCAAGAGTACCCTCAGGTGGGGCCATGCACAGCGGCCTCTGCTGGGCGCCCACGCGCCGCATTTGGATAAGCGCGTGGCGGAAGCTATACTTTTGATGCGCGCGTCGCTTCGGCCCATGCAAATCGTCGATCTCCACGAACTCGCTGCCCGGCAACTGGCTCCGCTCCTCGAAGAGGAACAGGCGTGCTGGCTGGAGGAATTGCACTGGGACTACCGGCCGTCTTCGCAACTCATCCGCAAATTCATTGATGCCAAATCGCTCTCGGGACGCGTGGCGCTGGCCAATGGAGAGCCCGTCGGCTACGGCTTTTACGTGCTGGATGAAGCTAAAGCGCTGATCGGCGGACTGTACATTTCCTCGAAGCAAAGCCACCTGAATCCGGCGAAAGAAATTCTCCGCGACATGCTCGGCGAAATGCGCGCGTTGCCGCGCGTGCGGCGAATCGAAGCGCAACTGATGCCGTTTGGCGGCGCGCTGGACGCGGCCATGGCAAAGGAGCACTTCCGCCTGTACACGCGGCAGTTCATGCTCCTTCCGCTGAAGGATGCGCAAATCTCCGGCGCGCCAATGCCGAGCGGATTGCGGCTGGAACGCTGGGACGACGGCCACTTTGAATCCTGCGCGCGGCTCATCGCACAGGCCTACGCCGACCATATCGACAGCGAGATCAACGACCAGTACCGCTCGGAGACCGGTGCCACGAAATTCCTGAAGAACATTGTGATTCTGCCGGGGTGCGGGCAATTTCTGGCAGAAGCATCGTTTGTGGTGCGCGCGGAGGAAAGCAGCGAACTGACGGCGGCTGTGTTGACTTCGACGGTGTCGATGGGGGTTGGGCATATCACGCAAATCTGCGTGGTGCCGGCATTCCAGGGCCAGCGGCTCGGGCTGCGGTTGATGGATGCCGCCATTCGGGCGCTGAAGTCGCTGCGCTACCATGCGCTTTCCCTGACGGTGACGTCGGAAAACAAAGGCGCCGTAAAACTGTACGAGAAGCTGGGATTTCATGTGGTCAAAAAATTTGCCGCGGCCGTGTGGGAAGGCGCGGAATAAAAACGCCATCTCATTTCCGAGAACGGTCGCGGAGCAGGCCCTTCAGCTCGTTCATGAATTCCTTCACATCCTTGAAATCGGAATACACCGAAGCGAAGCGAACATACGCGACCTTGTCGAGTTTTTTCAGGCGAGCCATCATCAGGTTGCCGATGTCCGTGGTGGAGCGCTCGCGGTCGGGTGATTCCTGCACGAAGCGCTCGACCTCTTCGACCAGAGCTTCCAGCTTGGGAGTGGCCACCGGACGCTTCTCGCAAGCCTTCAGCAAGCCCTGCAAAATTTTTTGGCGGTCGAAGCGTTCGCGGCGGCCGTCTTTCTTCACGACCATGTAAGGAATCTCGTCAATGCGCTCGTAGGTGGTGAAGCGGCGGCGGCACTTGAGGCATTCGCGGCGGCGGCGGATCAAGTCGCCTTCGCGGCCTTCGCGGGAGTCCACCACTTTGTCGTCCAGGTGCGCGCAAAAAGGACACTTCATCGCTGCGATTCTCCTCCCGCTTTTCCCGAATTGTTTGCGGGTGCTGCGCCGGGCTTGACGGCGATGTGGCCGCCGTGGGCTTCCGCTTCTTTTTCGGCGCGGGCCATGCGTCGCAAATCGCCCATGGACCAACCTTCCTTGATCAACAGCGGGATGCCGAAAACCATGGAGCCAGCAAAGGTAATCAGCCAGAGCACGATTGCTGCCGCTGCTGCCGGCTCTTTTTCTACTCCGAAAATGACCGTGAAGGCAAGGAAACTGGCGACTTGCGAGCCGCCGCCAACTCCAGGAAGCTGCACGGTCGAACCGGCCATCGTGAACGCGAGGACGAGTAAGGCGTCGGCAGGCCGCAGCTCGGCCAGGCGTCCGCCGAAGCTCTGCGCCACCACGTAATAGACAATGGCGACCAGCACCCAGTGCGCGACGGAAATGCCCGCAGCGATGAGAAAGTCGTTCCACGAGCGAATGGCCTGCAGGCCCTGGCTGAATCCGCCGACCAGTCCGGCCACGCGTTGCCGCCAACCGGCAGCCGCGTGCGTGCGCCACGCGTCCATGCGACGTTCGAGTTTTGCGGCGCCATGCAGCCGGAAATACACGAGGAATGCAATGCCCAAAACCAGACCCACGAGCAAGACGACACCGGTGGTGCGCGCTGCGGCGAGCAGCGGATTCCCTTCTCCGGCCGCGGCCAGGCGGGGCACAAGGAGCAGCGCCACCGCGGCCAGCACGACGGTGCTGGCCATGTCGAACATGCGCTCAAGCACATAAATGCCGAATTCGCCGGAAACGGAAAGGTCCTCCTTGCGCGCGATGAGCAGAGGACGAACGGGCTCGGCGGCGCGGCCGAGCAGAAAAATGGCGCTGAAGCCGATCACCGTAGAAGCATAGATGTTCGCGAAGCTGGCGCGGACGAGATAGCGTGAGAATCGAGTCCAACGAAGGGCGCGCAAGGCAAAGCAAATCTGAACGCACAGCAGCGCGAGCAAGAGCAGCGGTACATCGGCGTGCCGGATGGAGGCGCCGAGCTTGTCCCAATTAAATCCTTCGAGGCGGATGGCGTCGCGGGAACGATAAATGAGGAAACCGACGACGGCGACGACGAGCAGCAATAATAGAGCTTTGCGGGCTGTAGGACGCATGCGCATCGCACCGTAACAGCACGCCGGAGGAGTGTCAAGAAAGCGGGTGGCGGTTGGCGCGCAATGCGCAAGCGGTACGAATAACCAACCACATACGTCGCGAGCGTGGCACGATTGCAAGTAGAGGCAGGTGCGAGTAGGATGCGGAACAGAATTCATCGGGACCTGGGATCCAGGCCTTTTGCGCAGTTGAAGGGGGCTGCTCTGGCTAGCAACTCTGAACGTCGAGAAAAAGGGCGGGCCAAACTGTCGCAGAAGGTGCGCGTGCGACCGTCGGAGCCTCGCGGCAGCGACTTTGACGAAGTGGTGGAAACGATCAACGTGTGCCGCAACGGGATCTATTTCTCGAGCAACCGCGCCTCCTACCACGTGGACATGCGGCTGTTCGTGACCTACCCCTATTCTACAGAGCAGAACGCCCTCAATCAGGAATATCTTGGCCGCGTGGTGCGCATTGACAATCTCGCCGGTGGCCTCCGCGGCATCGCGGTGCAACTGCAGATGAAGCTCATCCTCGGAGCCCGCGAGACAATCGGCACGGGGCATTAGGGCTACCTCATTCTTCAATTGGACCCCCACCCCCCTACCTGAAAAGCGTAAGGGCAATAATATACTTGACTCAGTAGGATTCGAGACTTACCATGCCCTTGCTCAAAACTCGTTCCGTGTGGCTTCCGCCTGCGGTATCATTTCTCGCTGGATTACCCGAAGCCAAGCGAAGAGCGAGGCTACTCTTGCCGATTCAGGCGTATGTTGACGAAAGTGGCTCCAGAGGGCAAGGCCGTGTTCTGGTGTTCGCTGGCTTTATTGGCGAGGCTGAAAAGTGGGCCCGCTTCTCCGACTCGTGGGTCAAGTGCCTTTCCGAACCTCCAAGCATTTCCTATTTCAAAATGGCCGAAGCCGCGAAGCTGAGGGATGAGTTTTTCAGATGGAAACCAGAGGCGAGAAATCAGAAAGTACGTAAGTTGGCGCAAGTAATCAATGCTGCGGGTGTCAGATGTATTTATTACGGGATCGACTTAGTTGCTTTTGAGAAGGAAATGGCAATGCACTGGGCCAGGCCAGTCAGTAACCCATATTTCTTGGGTTTTATCCGGGCGCTCGCAGGAATATGCGTTGATGTTTGGGATTGGGGCTGCAGGGAGGAAATCGAGCTTATTTTTGACCACCACATCATCTTCTCGCAAAGAATCAAACTCTGGTACCCGGCTTGGAAAAAGACATGGGCCTTAGAAAATAGGGAGTTGACCGCGATTTATCCCACGGAACCTCTTTTTCGAGACGACCGCAAATTTGTACCCCTCCAAGCCGCCGATTTGATGGCGTGGATTTTTAAGAAGCACTACTCAAGGGAGGACGATAGAGGGCTTTCGGGCATCGTCATGCCGGAGCTTAAAGACACGCCGAATTCTCATTGCTCCGATTTTGTGGGAAAAGCGAAGATGAAGCAGCTTGTCAAAATGAGCTATGGGTTCGAGAGGAAGTATGCGGCCGAATTTGCCGAACAGTGGAAAGAGCATCCAGAACTCCATGAACACGAAAAAGGAACCGAAATGAAAGCCAGCACTTCCGAGTACAAGAACTTTGACCGCGCAATGCGCGGACTCTTGAAAGTTACACATAACGAGATCAAGGCCAAGTTGGATGCGGAAAAGGCCGCGAAAAAGCGGAAGAAATCTAGGGCTTCTTCCGCTTCCCGCGAGGGAGCCTAGTTGGGCACGCTGGGCGTCGTACCAACCTTGCCTGTGACTTCGGAGTAGGTGAGGCGCTTGCCGAGGACGTGGGCAAGCACATACTCGAATCTAGCGCAATCGTCTAGCGGTTGCTTGCGCATGTTGTAGCGGAAAACTTGTTCATCGAGGTAGCGGAAAAGATGGAAGGGCTCGACGCTAACGTAGGTTCCCTTGAGTCCGCGCTTCAAAAGGCTCCAGAAATTCTCTAGGCCGTTAGTATGAACCTTTCCATCCACATACTTTTCCGCATGGTCAATGACGGCGTGCGCGTAGTAGGGATGCAGCCCTTGATAGGAAAGCAGCGCATCGGTATAGACGGCGCTCCCTGCCTTGACGTGCTTTCGGATTTCGCCTTGAACGTGGTGTTTGCGGCGAGTGGGAACAACGGCGGCGCGAACCTTTCCGCCGCGCTCCAAGATACCCATGACCGGAGTTTTGTCTTTTGTGCCAGTTTCTGTAATTCGGCGGCGGTGTTTGTCGCGGTGCATGAATCGTGCAGCACCACCAATAAAAGTTTCGTCCGCTTCGATTTCTTTTCCGCCGCCGCCCATCTTTGTAAACATTCCGGTCTGCATCGCAAGGCGAATCCGGTGCAGCATGAACCATGCCGATTTCTGAGTGACGCCAATAGAGCGGGCCACTTCATAGGAGCTAACGCCGTTCTTGCAGTTTGCAATCATCCACATGGCAACGAGCCACTTGTCGAGCGGGAGCGCCGAATCCTCAAAGATAGTCCCGACCTTGGCGCTGAATTGCTTGCGGGGATGCTTGCTCTTGCACTCCCAGAGGCGGCGAGTAGAGAGAAAGCGGACCTCTTTACTCCCGCAAGTTGGGCAAACAACGCCCTTCGGCCAGCGCCGCGCAACCATGAATTTCAGGCAATTGTCTGGGTCGGCGAAATGGATGATGGCCTGTTGCAGGGTCTTTGGTTTGGCTTTCATGGTGTTCCTCACATGGAAACTGTACCAGAAACGGGTTACTGAGTCAAGTATATTATTGCCAGCGTAAGTGTTCATTGCAAAAGACTTGAGTGGCAAACAGGGTGTAAGTGTTCATAATACAAGGGTTACAGAGGTAAAGAGTTTCAGGGTTACAGAGTGCACCCCCCTCCCCCCACCTTTTTTGCAAGTGTTGCCAACAAATGGGTTGCGGGGGAGTTTTGTGCAAGTGTTGACTCGGCGGGACTTGAAGTTGCTGTGTTTTCAATGCGCGTTCGAATTGGATGCTGGTGGTCTGCATGTGTTGACTCGAAAGGGGTTACGGTTTCGCAGTCTGCAAGTGTTGCCGAGAAAGGGTTAGCGGCATGCTCTGCTGTTGATTCGCGAGGGACGGCCAAGCATGTCCAAGAGATTATCTTATAGCAAATACTATCGTGCATAGTATAGCGTATAGCGACCTGGGTGTCAAGGAGTTTTTTGGGAGGAGGAAGGAAAGCAGCAGGGCCGGGCGGACGCATGGGTCCGCCCCTACAAAGCGATGTTGGGCGGGCAGCACAATGCAGGATGGGGAAAATCGAAGAACGAAAAGCGAAAAACGGAATGAGAAGGCTTGTCAGTGGGGGGCGGGGCGGATAACATGCCCGCGAAGTTAAGAAGGCGGCTCGAAGTCGGCGGTACGAATGCCGGGCTGAAGCCCGGCGCTACACAAGCAAAATCGCCCGCTGGAAGCCGACGGTACGCTGAGTCCGAGGGGAACTTTTTGAGCCTGATCTGCGTTTCAAGGGGTGAGGCTGGGAAGTGACCCCGGAACCGAGGCTGATGCGGAGTTGGAGCCTGACGCTCAACTGGTACAGCAATGTCTCCGGGGCGATGGCCCGGCCTGGGAGGAACTCGTACGGCGGCACACACGGCGGGTGTACAACCTGTGCTACCGCTTTACGGGAAAGCCGCACGAGGCGGAGGACCTGACACAGGAAGTTTTCCTGCGCGTGTATCGCACGCTGGCGAGCTACAAAGCGATTCACGGTGGGTTCACCACCTGGATGACCAGCGTCACCCGCAACCTCCTGATTGACCACTACCGGCGGACGAAGAAGGACCGGGTCACCAGCTCGCTGGACGAAGAAGCCACGATGGCGAAGCTGGAAGAAAAAGCGTCCGCCACGCGGCGCCCAGACCAGATCGCGGTCGCCGGAGAGTTGAGCATGCAGGTGCAACGAGCGCTGGGAAAACTCTCACCGGATTTGCGCGAAGCGGTGATCCTGCGCGACCTGCAAGGGCTCGACTACAAGGAGATTCAGGACGTGCTGGAAGTGCCGGAGGGCACGGTGAAATCCCGCATCAACCGCGGCCGAATCGAATTGGCGCGGCTGCTGGAACAAATGGGCGTGCGACGTGAGTAAGTGGCGGCGGAGAGGCGGAGAGAGATTCTTCGCTTCGCTCAGAATGACGGGAAAAGGCGGGAGTAAATCATGAACTGGAAATGCGAACAAATTGAAGAACGATTGAGCGAGCACCTCGACGGGCTGCTCGACGCGACGGAAAGCGCGGCGTTCGAGAGCCACGTGGCGGGCTGCGCGCAGTGCCGCGCGCTGGTAGCGCAAGTGAACGGGGCGCTCGAGCAGGTCCACCGGCTGGAAATGCTGGAGGAACCGCTGGGGCTGACGACGGCGATTCTGGACCGCACGCTGGGTCCGCGCGCGCCCAAGAAGAACTGGAAAGCATTCGCGTGGCTGCAACCGGTGCTGCAACCGCGGATGGCCATGGGATTGGCCACGGTGGCGCTGTTCGGTTGGGTGAGCCTGCAGGCGATGGGTGTGCAGTTGAGCGCCATCAAGCTGAGCGACCTGAGCCCGGTGAAGCTCTACCAGGCCAGCACGCGGCAGGCGCACTTGATTTATGCGCGCGGAGAAAAATTCGTGAGCGACCTGCGCGTGGTGTACGAGATTCAGTCGCGGCTGCGTCCGGCGCAGGAAGAACCGCCGGCCACTCCACAGCAGCAACCACCGCCAAAGGCCAATCCGCAGGACAAGCCCAGCCGCGAAAGCAACTGGCTGAATGATCCGGCGTGCCGGCTGTGCGTGGTGACTACCGGATTGAGCAGCGTCCCCGGAAGGAGCATGCGATGAGCAGCGAGCCAACCATTCAGAGCGAGACTCGAGGGTTCTGCCGGAACTGCGGCACACCGCTGACGGCGGAGACGCAGCGCGACGTGAGCGGCACACTGTACTGCGAGCCGTGCTTGTCGCGGCTGGTGACCCAGGCGGCGCCGCCACAGGCGGTGGAGGGCGCGGGCAACCCGGTGCTCGCGGCGATCATGGGCGTCATCCCCGGATTGGGCGCGGTGTACAACGGCGAATACGCGAAGGCGCTGATCCATTTTTTGATTTTCGTGGGGCTGGTGACCACGGCCAACCACGGCGGGCCGCAGCCGCTTACTGGACTCATGATTGCGGGCCTGTTCGTGTACATGCCCGTCGAAGCGTACTTGACGGCGCGGGCAAAAATGTACGGGCAGAAACCTCCGTCACCGCTGGGCGGTTGGGAAAGCAAAGCTCCCGTCGGTCCCATCCTGCTCATTGCATTCGGCGTCCTGCTGCTGATGGACAAGTTTGAACTCCTCGACCTTGACCGGCTGTCGGAATATTTCCTGCCGATTCTGCTGATCGTCGGCGGGGCGCTGTGGATGGCGCGACGCCGCGCAGGGAATGGGGCTTCCAGGGAGGCATCCAGTCATGAGTAACGGAATCCGGTGCCGGTGCGGACGCTGTACTGTCAGCGGGATGATGGGCCCGGTGGTGCTGATTACGCTGGGCGTGCTGTTCCTCATCGGAAAAATGAACATGCGCTACGACTTTGGCGACCTGTGGCCAATCCTGCTGGTGGTCATCGGGCTGGTAAAAGTTTTTTCGGCCATGGCCTCGACGGAAGGGCACGCGGGTCCGGGCCAACCCACTCAGCCGGGACAACCGGGCCAATGAGGAACCCATGAGCAACAACAGACCAAAACGCCGCCCCATTTTCAGCGGACTCATACTGATCCTGCTGGGCTGCCTGCTGCTGGCGCAAAACTTCCAGCCGGAATTGCGCGTGTGGGAGATGTTCCGCGACTACTGGCCGGTACTGCTGATTATCTGGGGCCTGGCAAAAATGTTCGATTATTTCGCAGCGCGGCGCACCGGGGACGCGGCGCCACCAGCCTTCACCGGCGGCGAGTTTTTCCTGCTGCTGCTGCTCTTTGCCTTCGGCGGGGCCGCGGGATTCTTTGACTGGGCGCGCAACAACCCGGACGTGGATATTGATTGGGGCCCGTGGGAACAGCGCTACTCCTTCAACGAGGAAGCGGTGCAGAAAAACGTGAAGCCCACGGCGAACATTTTGATTTCCACCGACTACGGCAGCATTACCGTGCTGCCGGAAGACGCGCCGGACATCCGCGTGGTGGCGCTGAAAAGCATCGGCGCCATCGGCCGCGAGGAGAAAGCGAAGGAACGCGCGGACCAGGTGAAAGTGGAAATCCGCGAAGAGGCGGGAATGTACACGGTGCGCACCACGGACCAGAGGAGAGGACGGCGGGTGACCGTGGACTTGGAAGTGCACGTACCCAGGCAGGCCGGGATGGACGCGCGCACCGGGCGCGGCACGATTAAAATTACCGGGCTCACCGGGAATATCTCTGCGGATTCGCAGCGCGGAAGCGTGGAGATCCGTGACGCCGGAAAAGATGTCCAGGCGCAAATCCGCAGCGGTGCAATACAGGTAAGCAACGTAAAAGGAAACGTGCGCGTGAGCGGGCGCGGCGGAGATATTGACGTGAGCGACGTCGGGGGCGATGCTTCCGTCGAGGGCGAGTTCAGCGGGCCCATCCGCGTGAAGAACGTGGCCAAGACCGCGCGCTTCGTTTCCCAACGCACCGACCTGACCAGTTCATCGCTTGCCGGACGGCTGGAACTGGACAGCGGCGACTTGCGCGTGTACGACGCCAACGGCAATGTGACGCTGACGACCTCGCGCAAAGACATTCGCATGGATAACGTGAACGGGCGCATCCGCATTGACAACAAGGGCGGAGACGTCGAGCTGCGGTTGAAGAACGCGCCCAAGGATGAAATTGAAGTGAACAATGAGTCCGCGCGAATTGACCTCACGCTGCCGTCCAATTCCAATTTCGACATTCAGGCGACTTCGCGGAACGGGGAGATTTCCACCAGCTTCGAAGGCGACACCCTGAAGCAGTCGAGTGACGGCAACACCGCCAAGCTGGAAGGAAAAGTCGGCGCGCGCGGGCCGCAAATCCGGCTGAATACAACGTATGGGACCGTGAGCGTGCGCA
>JAMCWK010000149.1 GCA_023481105.1 Acidobacteriota bacterium
CGTCGGTTGTCTTCTCCGAGGCGTGCGGCGGCGTGGGCTGCACCAGGTCTTCCAGCTTCAACCCGGGAGCGCTCAGGTCCCCGCGCTTCAACGCGACAGTAGTGTGATGGCGCAACTCGACGTAGGTCTGTGTTTCCGTCCACACCACTTCGAAGACTTCTTCTTTTTCGCCGCCTTTCTTCAGCTCAATCTCGCCCAGCGGATTGCAGCGAAACGAAAAATTCGGCGGGAGCGCGTTGTGCACGCTGCGCGAAATCAGGATTTGCGCCGGGCCGCAGCCCTTGATGACCCGCGCCGCATTGTTGACAGCCTCGCCGTACAGGTCGTTTTCTTGCCGAAAACATCTTCCGTGATGGATGCCCACGCGCAGCTGCAGGCGGTTCTGCTCGGCCAGCGTGGCATTGAGCTGCAGCAATCGGCGCTGAATTTCCACGCCCGCGCGCACGGCCTTCTGGGCTTCGCCAAATTCGGCCATGATGGCGTCGCCGATGGTCTTGACGGGACGTCCGCCCACTTCGCGCACGACTTCATTTGCCAAATCGGCGTAGCGCGTGACCATCGCCAGCCCCGCCACGTCCCCGAACTTCTCAAAATATGCGGTGGACCCGACCACGTCCGTGAACAACACCGACACTTCCGCTTGCATCCGGCCGAGTTCCTGCTCCACTTCGGCGCGTGCTTTCAGAAGTTGGTCGATGCGGCTTTGGTCGGTGGTCATGCGCTGCAGGCCGCGTGAATTATAGCGCATGCGGGCGGAAGTTGCGGGTATGGAAGCGAGGAAACCAAAGAATCATTTCGCAATGTTGGATGGCGCTCAGCGCAAGGCAAGACTACGGCGCAGAAAGTGAGGCATTCCCACTTGCTGATGGTGCCTGCGGCACAATGGCAATTTTTTCCGCAGGCTTGGTATCAGCGGGCCGCGGTGCAGCCGGCCAGCGCATGGCGCGCGTAATGCGGTCGAAAACCTGGCGGCTGGCGCCTTCGACGGTGAAGCACTCGTCGTTCCGGCAATAGAGGAAGACGCCGCCCTGGGCGGTTTCAAACGAGAAGAAATTGGGGCGACGGAAGAGATGGGCGCGCGTGGCGTACTTCGTCTCGAGGGCTTCGCTGTAGGCGCCGAAAAAGCGTGCAGCATCGGCGTCCGCGGCCACGCGCAATCGAAACAGGAGCAGCACGCGCTTCGTTTTCAACTGCTCGAAGACGGCGTAGGAATCGCCGGCCCAGGCCGGGGAAAGTCGCTGGGCGCGAGCTTCGCCCAGGAATTCCTTCAGCAAGGCGTGCACGCCAAATTCTCCCAGCGTGTTTTCATCGAGCTTTTTCCACCCTGCGGGCACCGCCTTCACAGCAGGCGCTAGCGACACCGGTGGAAGGCTTTCACCGCTGAGATACAGGTCCGGATGCATGATCTGATGCGTAGAGAGGGGCGGCTTGGCAAAGACCTCGTAGAATTTCTCCCAGCTCCCACCGGTTTTGAGCAGGCGCTGGGCGAAGGCCGTGCCGGCAAGATACGGAAACAGCAGCGAGTTGCGGATGTACGCAGGCGATTTGCCAAGCTGAGAATCCTTGTCCATCTGTCCGGTCATCTGCGCGCGCATGAACTGTTCGATATCCGGCAAATCCTTCACGCTGATTTTCTGTTCGCGCAGAATGTACTCCAGCATGCCCACGATGGCCGCGCCTTCGAGCACGGAATGGCGGGCCAGCTCCGCGTCGTCATTAGGCCGGGCGGCCTCCGACCACGGCTTGATGTCGAAATGCTGGTCCTGGAGAGCATGCACGAGCTCGTGGGACATCACCATGCGCTGCTCGAAAATGGGAATCCAATCCGCAATGTAGAATTCCTTGCTTTTCGGGTCGTAAAGCCCGGCCACCTGCTCCGTCAACAGGTCCACGACAAACTTTTGCAGATCGAAGCCGCGGGGGATCAGGCCGAAGGTCTCCAGCGCGCGCTGGTCCGCGTACCACTTGGCGGCTTCGCGTTCCTCGTGCACTTCGCGCAGAATGAACTCTCGAATCTCCTCCCGCGTGCGCACCGTTTTCTTCAGCGGTGATTTCACCGGCAAGGAAATGAGCTTGCTGACGTCGGCGAGGACTTCGTCTGCCGCTTTGAGAAACTCGGGGTTGGCGGGTGCCGTGGGTGCCGGCGCGGACTGCTGCGCAATCGCGGCCGCGGAGAAAAGCGCGAGTGCCGTAAGAAATAGAACAATGCGCCTCATAGATCGTTTGGCTCCCAAAACTTTCCCCTCTGGATCGCCGTGCACAGATATCCTTTGCGCCGCTCGCAATGGCAAGGACAACAGGATTTGAGATGGCATCACGAGCCTGCGGGTTTTCTGCCGCGGGCAAACCATACGAGGCCTCCCATGCGGCGCTCCATCTTGATGGATACCAAGCCGGCTGCGGCGAGCAGGGCTCGCAATTCGTGTTCCTCGAAGCGCAAGCATCGCTCGGAGGCAACAGCCCAGGTCAGCAGCTTGCGCGTGTCCCGGCGATCGAGCCGCCGGCGCTCGCAGTAGTCGCGGACGGAGCGGCGATTCAGCGAAGCATGCGGGTCGAGCGTGCCGACCACGCCGCCGGATCGAGTCACACGCACCATTTCCCGCAGCACGGCAGCGGGTTGCGCGACGAAATAGATGACTGTGGTGGCGATGGTCAGGTCAAATGAATTCTCGGGGAATGGCAGGCGTTCCGCCGGCGCGCGCAGAAACTGAATGGCGTTCGCGTCAACTTCAGGATCCTGCTCCGACCAGCGCTGTGCCTGGCGGAGCAGCCTCCGGCCGCGGTCCACTCCGGTGACGCGGCAATCGCGCCGTGCGAAAAGGCGAGCCAAGTGGCCAGGGCCGCATCCGACGTCGAGTAGACGAGTGTCGGCGGCCGGCGCAAGCCAATTGGCGAATTCCTCTCGCAACTCCGCTTCCGGTCCACTGGCCAGTTTTTCGGTGTAGTAGCCTGCGCCGATCTCGAAGAGGAACCAGCGAAACCAATCGCGCGGCGAATTCCACAGCGGAGACACGGCGATCGCGCTCAGGCGGACGGCGCCGCCGGCGCGGGCAAAGAACTCATCAGCAGGTTCAGAAGGTCCGAGCGAGTCAGGATGCCCACGAGGCGCTCGCCCTCGACCACTGGCAGGCAACCCACTTTCCGATCCAGCATGAGCAGGACGGCGTCGCGAACGGTGGTGTCCGGCGTGACGGTCACCGGACTCCGGAACATTACCCGTTCAATGGGCGTGTTCTCGAAGGTGGCGTTGTATTCTTCCTGGGTGATGGGACTGAGCAGAGACGGAGCGCAGCGCTGCACATCGCGTTCGGTGATGATGCCCACGAGCTTCTCGCCATCCACAACGGGTAGATGGCGCACTGAACTACGGCGCATGGTGATAGCGGCATCCAGCAGGGACGATTCCCGCGGTAGAGTGGTCAGGCTGGAAGCCATGATGTCGCGCACGCGCTGAGATTCACCCATCGAGTTTCCCTCGCCAGAAACCTTCGGAACCGGCGGGTATGTTTCCACAGTGCGCGCAAACAAGTCAATGTAAAGCGGGAGTATGGGGAGCGACTATTTAAACTGCAAAGGTGGTTTTCGGCCGGGAGCCGGCGGCGGGGGCTTGGGCGCGTCGGATTCCTGATGTTCAGCGCGGCGCCAGGTAAAGCCGTCCCACTGGTAGCGGTCGTTCATGATGCGCCGGCAAAGTCGCGGGTCTTGTTCGTCGTTCTGCGAGCAGTAAGATAGGTGGAAGCCGTCGGAGCGCATCTCATACGAAGAGCGCTCCAGAATGTCCGTGGTCCACACGGCGGTGAAGCGGCCGTCGGCAAAGTGCCAGGCGGAGAAAGTGCCGGTGCGCAGTTCGTCGGTGCGGCCGTTGACGGCGACAAATATGATGTCTGAAGCGGAGACGGGCAACAGTTCGGCATACTCGTCGAAGTAGTCAGGAAACTCCCAGCGGTCTATGCGCCCTTCGAGACGATAACCCTGTGCCGACGGCGGATAATAGCGAATCGCCGACGGTCCGCTGATCGAAAAATTCACCACAAGAGCAAAGTGCACTTTTCCATTGGCCGTGGCACCCAGCCGCACCAGCTCGTAGCTTTCGCCGATGGCGCCGGGCCGCGCGAGCGTGGCGGCGAGATGCTGATTGATTGCTGCAAGGTCGCGCGGGCCGGGCCGGTTGAGTTGTTCAAGGACCAGCGCGTCCACCAGCTTCACCGTTTTTTCCTGCATGTCTTCGGATTCGTCTACGCCGGCGCGACGGCGCTCCACCAACTGCGCCGCAAGTTTCTTGAACTCCGCCACACGCGGGTCTTCCGGCGCGGCGGCGGGCTGCTGCGCACCGGCACGCGGCACACAAAGCAGCAGGACGAACGCAAAAAGTGCTCTCCGGCGATGCATGTGTGGCGTCATTCGCGGTCCACGTCCGCCCAGCCTCCGCAGACATCAATGGCCTGGCCCGTGACGCCGCAAGCGGCGTCGGAAGCCAGGAAGAGCGTCATAGCGGCAACTTCCTCCGGGGCCAGAATCCGTTTCAGCATGGTGATGGAAACATATCTTTCGCGGATTTTCTCCACCGTCATGCCGGTGGCAGCGGCGCGCGCCTGAAAGACGTGTTCCAGCAGGTCAGTCTGGATCGGCCCGGGGCAAATGCAGTTGACGCGGATTCCCAGGCGACCGATTTCTTCGGCCAGGCTCCGCGTCAAGCCCACCAGACCCCACTTGGAACTCGCGTAGGGCGTGCGTTGCGGGTAGGCAATTTTTCCGGCCATAGAGCCGATGTTGATGATGCAACCCGCGGCGGGCGGTGTTGCGCTGCGCGCGCGCGCCACCATGCCCTTCAGAACTTCCCGGCAGCAAAGAAATGCGCCTGTGAGGTTGACGGCCAGCACGCGCTCCCAATCGGCAAGCGAAACTCCAGTCAGCGGCCCGGTGGGGCCGCCGACGCCGGCGTTGTTGACCAGCACGCGCACTGGCCCCAGCTTTTCTTCCGCCTGCTCCACCATGCGCGCGACATCCGCCTCGCGGCAGACATCAGCCACCAGCGGCACGGCTCTCCCGCCTTGCGCGGTGATTTCCGCGGCGGCGGCCTGCGAACCTTCCGCGGTGGTGCTGACCACACCCACGGCAGCGCCTTCGCGGGCAAAGGCCATGGCGATGGAGCGGCCAATTCCCCGGCTTGCGCCGGTGACCAGAACAGTTTGTCCTTCAAAACGGCGATCGGAATTCATCAGTTGGCAACTGTAGTACAGAGAGCAACGCGTGTAAAGAAACGTCCCCGCCCGTCGCAGATACGGAGCTGTTTGTGCCGGACCAGCGGTCTGCCGCAGTTGCACAGACGTGCACAACCGGCAACACAGCGCAAAGTCCGGCGAAAGAAACTGCGTTGACAAGGCAGTATAATCTCCCCGGCTAGGAGACCGATGAGTTCTGAACGCATTCTTGTGGTGGACGACGAAGACGCTATTCGCGAAGTAGTGGCCACGCTGCTCGAAGCCAAAGGCTACGAGTGCGTCACAGCTACCAATGGGCAGGATGCGTTGGCCCAACTGCATACCCGTCCGCCGGACCTGGTGTTGAGCGACGTGGTCATGCCGGAAATGGACGGAATGGAGTTGCTGGGTCGGATTCGCAGCGGGAACGAAGCCGTGCCCGTGGTGATGGTCACTGCCATGCACGACATCTCCATTGCCTTGGAAGCCATCCGTCGCGGAGCCTACGACTACATTCTCAAGCCCTTCGAGCGCGACCAGCTTTATCACGCCGTGCACCGTGCACTGGAGCACCGCCGGCTGGTACAGGAAAATCGCCGCTATCAGCACGAGCTTGAGCAGCGCGTCGCGGACCGCACCGCCCAGCTCAGCAAGGCTCTCCAAGAGCTGGAGCAATCCTACGACTACACACTGGAAGCCCTGGGCGGCGCGCTGGACCTAAAAGACGCGGAAACCGAAGGCCACTGCCAGCGCGTCACCGCCTACACCATCTGCATCGCGCGCGCCATGGGTGTGAGCGGGCCGGACCTTCACCACATCGCCCGCGGCGCCTTCCTGCACGACATCGGTAAGATGGCCGTGCCCGACAGCATCTTGCGCAAACCTGGCCCGCTCACTCCGGAAGAGTGGGTCGTCATCAAGCGCCATTGCGAAGTTGGCTTTGAGGTGCTGAGGAGGATTCCTTTTCTGAAGGAAGCGGCTGAAATTGTGCTGGCCCACCAGGAGCGTTACGACGGTTCCGGCTACCCACGCGGCTTGAAGGGCGACGAGATTCCTCTAGGCGCACGGATTTTCGCTATTGCAGACACTCTGGACGCGATGATTTCCGACCGGCCGTATCGGCGCGCCCTGTCGCTCGCCGAGGCCCACGAGGAGATTGCCAAGTTTTCCGGCACGCAGTTTGACCCCAAGGCCGTGAAAGTTTTTCGCACGCTGCCGGACCGCGTATGGCAAGAGCTGCGCGAAAACATCGGCGAGCCGTTCCGCTTGTCGCAATTGAAAGATCTGTGAAGCGAGCGGTTTGAACGACGGGCCGGGATTCAGCCTGCCGCGAATAATCAGCACTTCTCATCGCCAAAAAAACGGGGGAGGCGCCAAGCGCCTCCCCCGAATTGTTTCCGGCTCCGGCGCACCCACTGTTCCGGGTGCCACCAGGACCGCGTGGCTTAGAAGCGGACGCGCAGCACCATCTGAATGATGCGCCCGCCGTTGTCGTCGGTGGAGTTCACGTCGCGGAACGCGTTGGTCACCTGGCCAAACGTCGAGCTGGTGATCTGCGCGGTACCCGCCGTGGTGGTTTCGCTCCCCGGGAACAGGAAGTTGATGTTGTTGAACGCGTTCAAGAACTCCGCGCGATACTCCAGTTCATAGCGCTCGAAGATTTTGAACTTCTTGACCACGTTGATGTCCATCCGGAAGAACGACGGACCATACAGGAACACCCGCTGGCAAAGCTGGCCTGCCGTATTGCACGGCGCGATGAACGACGGGTTGGCCTGGCCGTTGGATCCGATCAAAGCCGCCGGGAACCAGAACACTTGTCCCGTTGGCAGCTTGCGGATGTTCAGCGAGCTCTGGATTTGCTTGGGCGTAATCCCTTTAAGAATGACGCCCGAGTCCGCAGCATTGGTCGTCCGGAAGTTGGTGCCGCTGGTGAGCCGGAATACACGGCCGGACTGCCAGCGATTGACAAGGCTGATCTCCCAGAGTTCGATCATGCGGTTCACCCACGCGTGGCTCGAGGACCACTTGCGACCCGGGCCGAACGGGAACGAGTAAATCCCGTGGATCTTGAACGTGTGGCGCAGGTCCCACGGAGACGGCCCTTTGTCGTAGCTGGGGTCGCGCAGCGTGGTCAGGTTGTTGAAGCTGTTCGCAGCGTTCCCGTAGTAGTTCGTGAGGGCTTTGGCAAACGTATAGTTGCCGGAGAACTGCAAGCCCTTGGAGTAACGCTTGCGAACCTCGATGGTCAACCCATTGTAAGTGGACTGGCTGCCGTTGCGCTGCCGGAACGAGCCGGACGTCGCGTGCGGGTTGGCCACAAAGAAGTTCACCGGGAAGGCCGTGGGGCCTACCGGTGCGCTCGGGCCACAGGGTGAAGTCAACGCGCCCTGAAGAGCGGCCGATCCCACCAGGTTGCACAGGTAAGTACTGCTGTTCGCTACAGTAGCAGCAAACGAGCCCACCGCGTTGTTGTTGAGGAACGTGATGAACGTGCCGCTGCCGAAGCCCGAGCTGTTCGACAACCCGGTGAACATTTGGGTCATGATCGGCAGCGGTACTGTGCCGCCGCCCGGGTTGAGGTTGGCGAACGAGCTGCCGCCATTAATCGCCAGGTTGTTCTTGGCAGCAGCGAATTCTGCCAGGAAGCCGTTTTCGAAGATGTTGACCTCGTTCACGTTGTCCAGTCGCCATAGGCCGACGGAATGGTTGCCCAGGTAGCGCGCCTCCACCACCAGACCCGGTGAAATCTCGCGCTGAATCCCGAACGACCAGTTGTGGACCACGGGAACTCTCAGGTTGTCATCGAACATGGCCACTTGTTGTCCCGAGAACGGCCGGATCTGAAACGGCGTGGCATCCGGGAACGCCAATGGGTTGCTGGTCACCGACTGCAAATCGCCGGCAAACAAGCCCGCCAGCGTCAAACAACCCGCCGGGAAAGTACCCGCCGTGAAGGTCGCCGTAGTGAACGGCGGTGCCGGACACGCTCCTCCGGGCGAGACGGGGCTGGAGAATACCGCTGCGTTCGCGCCCGGGTTCGTGCCCGCTGTACTGGAGAAGTTCGACGTTCCTTCACGGGTGTACGTCACCGAGTAGTTTGCGCGGAACACGGTCCGGCCGGCTTCGCCAAAGATCGCTTTCCACATTTTGTTGTCGATCGAGGGCGTCCACGCCAGTCCGATATTGGGCGCGAAGTTGTTCATGTCGTCGGGGTACCACTGACGGCTCCCGTTCAATTCGAATACGGGGATGGAGCCTGTCAGGGTTCCGGGCTTGAACAGGTTATCCAAGCCGGAAACGCCGAAGGTTCCGGCAACCCCGCCCTGCGGGCGGAAGCTGATGTTCTTCGGGTCACTCGGCGCGCGCTGCAGTTCCCAGCGCAAACCAAAGTTAATGGTAAGCTGCGGATGGATGCGCCAGGAATCGTTGCCGTAGATGCCGAACTCGTGCTGGTTGATGCGGTTCTTGAGCGGCGCGCCGGTGACGAATTGGCGCGTGTTCTCGTCCACCGAAATGGTGCCGCTGTAGTTGGAGACACGGCCCGCGAGCATGGCGTAAAGACCCGCACCGTTGCTGCGGTCGGTCGGGCTGCTGCCCGGCAGGTTTGCGGAACTGAACATGGCGCCGCCGGCCGGGTCTGAACTAGCCATACCCAGGGCCGCCGTGTAAACCGCGCGACTGGCATTGAAGCCAACCAGGCGAACGCGCGTCCAGGTGCCACCAAACGAAAAATTGTGCTTGCCCCTGCTCCAGAGAAACGTTTCGATCAACTGGAAGATTCCGCCGTTGCGGCCCTGCTGAATCCACAGAAGCAGCGGTTGGGTGATCGACGGGAAGGTCGTGCGCGTTGCGATGGCTCCCAGATTCGTCGTCCCCTGGGTATAGAGCGAAAGGTCCATGTCCGGGAAGAACACGACCGGGCTGCTGGTCAAGCCGGCGCGGACCTCGTTGCTCATCGTGGCCCCGATGTTCCAGCGCACCGCAGAGACCCATTCGTTGCGGTTGGAAATCTGGCTGCCCTGGTTCTTGTTGAACGGCGCCACCGGGAAGGAGTAATCGAAGCCGTTCAGGGTGTCCGGGGTCGAGGTGAAGTAATTGTAGTGGTAGATCCCCGTCCACGTGATGTTCTTGGTGATTTCGTAGTCCAGGCGGACGTCCGGGAACCGCCGGGTTTGGCCCACCGGAACGTTGAACGAAACCGGATCCAGCCAGGGAGTGGTCACCGAGCCGAGGGAGGCTCCCGAAGCCGTGCGCACTCCATTGACCGCATTGAGGAGGGTCATCGAGCTGGTGTCAAACGTTCCCGTGAAACCGAACGCCGTTGCCAGCGCCGCCAGGTCCACGGAGCAAACGGACCCGCCCGTCGGGCTTCGCGGGCTGGAGGCCACGCACTGGAAATCGGTGGGGTTGACCGCCCAGGCTGGTGCGGCGGGAATGGAAGACACGCCGTAGTCAAACCTCCCGGCCAGCGAATTGGTGCTCAGGATGGTGCGCGTGCGAGCCACCGACGCGGGGTTGCGATAGTTGTCCACGGACACGAAGAAGAAGATCTTGTCTTTCCACGCGGGTCCCCCCACGTTGCCGCCGAACTGGTTCAAGCGCTGGCGCTGGCGAGGTACGCCGTCGCGGTTGCTGAACCAGTAGTTGGAGTTGAAGAAGTCATTGCGGTGATACCACCAGCCGCCGCCGTGGTACACGTTGCCGCCGCGCTTGGTCTCGAAGCGGATCTGCACCGCGCCTTCCGTGGACTCGGCGCCCTGTCCCGACGTGGAGATGCTGAACTCCTCGATGGCGTCGGTGCGCGCATTGACGATGGTGAAGAAACCGTCACTGGACTTCAGCACGTTGTCCTGGGCGTTGATGCCGTCGAGCGTGATGTTGATGGCGCCCTTGGGAAGACCCATGAACGATGTATCACGGCTCCGGCCCACGGTGCTTGCGCCTGGCATCAGAATCGCCAGGTCCAGCGTGTTGCGGGAAACCAGCGGGAGCTGCGTGATGCTCTTGCCGGTGATGGCCGTGCCGATCGTAGTGGACACGGTTTCGAGCACTTCCGCCCCCGCCTCGACGACGACCGTGGACTCGAGTGCCCCCACCTCTAATTTGGCAGACAGGTCATAAACCTGTCCGATGGTGATCTTGACATCCCTGTACTCGGCCGACTTGAAGCCTTGCAAGCTGACGGTCACCGTGTAGCTGCCGGGCCGCAAGCTGCCGGCCGCGAAATGGCCGTCTGCGCTGGACTTGGTCTCGTACACTACGCCGGTGGCATCGTCCTTAACCTTGACGGTGGCGCCGGCAATGACCGCGCCGGTCTGGTCGGTCACCGTTCCGACAAGCTGGCCCGTCGAAGACGTCTGTGCCAGCACTTCGGTGGAACCGATCAGGCACAACACAGCCAGTACAACAAAGCAGAGAAAACGCTTTGCCATCGTTCCTCCTAGACGGATTTCTCAAGTAGCTCTATCCCGCGCCGAACCGACGAACCCGTCACACCCCGGCGGACCTGGGTGGAAACACAGCCGGAATCGGCAACGGATTCGGGTTCAACTCGGAAGGAGAACTTGAGCCAAGACGGATTTTCGATCAAAAACTCGTGTGAAAGCCTGTGGCGCGACGTGGACGCAATTGTCCCCTGACTCGGGCAATGACCATATACGAAAGGGATGCATGTCCCAAACGCAGTTTCGTCCAAAGAAACGCCCCCACAGGGTACTACCGTCGGTCGTTTTGCTGCACGAAAAGTGCCAGTCTTGAGAGCAAAAGTCAAGAGCATAAAGTGTCTGAATTCATGGAGTCATAAAGGGTTTGTGTGGCATACAAAAATGCTGTGTTCCATAATTTGGAGATAAATGCCGGAATCCGTAGGCCCGCTCCAGACGCTGTGGAAAACCGGCCGCTGCCGCGCCGCTTGCCAATCGCTTGCACCCAAGGTAGTATGCGCCACGGGAGATACCATGGCTCTTGTCGCCATTAAGACGTCTTCAACCACCGGATATTGCGATTGCATTTGTGGCTGCTACGAATTAGCCAGTTTGCGCGATGAAGCGAACGGCAAGGGGTATTGCCCACGCTGCGGCAAGGAACATTTGGAGTTGAACGACGGCCTCGGGCTACCCATGGTGGCGCCGTCCAAGAGAGAATCCAGCCACGGGACTCCACCCGCCAGTCCACACGCACCGGAACCCGCCGACCCTCCCGGAAGATTGCGGTAGCTCAGCGGCACATTCCAGCCGCAGGTTCCAACCTATGAGGCCAGAAGCTTCAAGCAGCGGACAATTCGTTGCACTTCCCTTTCTGTCAGCTTGGGGTGAATCTCCATCAACAGAAGGTGCTCAGCCAGCCAGTCCAGGGCAGCATGGGCCTGCCCCGGCTCCGCATCCTGATAAGCGGGCCAGCAAAGCCGCAGCGTGACGCCTGCTCGCGCGGCGCGCTCGCGCCATGCGAAGGCCTGCCCTGCCTCACTGTGAATCAATAAGAACGACGACGCATCTTGCGCGCCGCCCTGTGGCCAGAACAGAAGCCGCTGAGCCGGGCCCAGCGATTCGCAAATGGATTCCAAAATCCGCCGGCGCTTCGCTGTGCCGTCAGGCAGATAAGAAAGCATCCGGCAAGCGCGGCGTGCCGCGAACGCAGGCATCAGCGTGTCATACTTGCCGGAATCATAGAATCCTCGTTGGTGAAAACCGGAAGCGAACTCCAGTGTGCGACCGCAAAATTCTGCCGCTCGGGCACGCGAGTGACGGTTGGCGGCAAAATCCGCGCGCCGCAGCAACCCGTAGCGAAAGGCCAGCCCCGGCGAGGATTGAAAGGACGAATCCCGGATCGCACGCGCGCGTTCCAGAGATTCCTTCGAGCGCGAAACCAGCAGCCCGCCGCCATAACACCAGTCGGCCTTCGTGAAAGAGAACACCGCCGCGTCGCCATGTAGACCTATGCTTGGTGCTCCCAGCGACAACGCGCAATCCTCAATCAGCGGAATGCGGTGTCCGCGACAGATCTCCGCGAGCAGCGCGATCGAATCCAGCGTCCGGCCAAAATAATGCACCGCCAGGACAGCGCGCGTTGCAGGCGTGATCGCGCAAAGAAAGGCCTCCTGCGAAACGCTCAGGTCTTCGGCTACGGGATAGAAAACAGGAGTTGCCCCGGCACGGCGCACCGCCTCGGGAACCTGCGCGCAAACAAAGTCCGGCACGAGCACTTCGCCTCCGCGCGCGCCCGCTGTTTCCAGCCCCAGCCGCAGCGCCGCGCGGCCGAATCCCGTGGCGACGCCGCCGGCAAAGCCATGCCGCGCTGCGAACTCCTGCTCAAGTTGTCGCACTGCGGAAGTCACCGGCAGATTATACAGAGACCCCTCCGCAGCTTTGCACCGAATCGCTGCGTTGGAATTCCGCGGCGTATAATTGCGGACGGAGAAGCTTTGCCGGGCTTAAAGAAATTCGACGTGTACATGGATGGCGCTTGCGCCTTCTGCCAGTGGGCGCGCGCGCGCATCGAGCCCTTCGACACCGACGAGCGACTGAATTTTCTCGACTATAACGATGCGGCGGTGGCCGCGCAAACGCCGTTCACGCGCGAGAAACTCGACCGCGAAATTCATGTGCGCGCGCCTAACGGCGCCTGGCTCGCGGGATTCGCGGCCTGGGTGGTTTTGTTGCGGGCCATGCCTTTTCTGCGCTGGCTCGGCGCGCTGCTGGGCTCGTCCCTTTTCCGCAAGCGCGGGCCGAAGCTGTATCAATGGGTGGCGCGCAATCGCCACCGCCTGCCAGGCGCTCCGCCCGCGTGCCGCGCCGACGCGTCGCGCGCTCAACCCGCCTCGCTTGCCCCAAAGGCCGCCAAGGGGAGCGTTGACAAGGAACCCGACCAGCCCTTGTAAAACATCCTCTTACTTTCAGGGCTGCGCATCATATAATGGGGCCGGGTGCTCAGGCCCATCTTGCAATTGGGAGTGTAAACGCATGGCAAAACGATTTGCGCTATCTCTTTGCGCTTTAGCGTTGATTTGTTTCACGCTGTCTGCATCCGCGCAGCAACCGCAGCCTGCCGTCGCCAAGACGCACTTGAAGGTCGGCGACATGGCCCCGGATTTCAAGCTCAAGGACAACAACGGCAAGACCGTCAAGTTGAGCTCCTTCCGGGGCAAGAAGAACGTGGTGCTCGCGTTTTATGTGCTCGCTTTCACCGGCGGTTGAACGAAAGAGATGAAGGCGTACCAGGATGGTACGTCCAAGCTCGTGGAAAGTGACACGCAAGCCTTCGGAATCAGCATTGATTCCGCCACCCGCAATCGCAATTTTGCCAAGTCCCTGGGCCTTACCTATCCCCTGCTGAGCGACTTGGACCTGAAAGTCTCCGAAGCCTACGGCGTATTGAACAAGCAGACTCAGTTCGCCAATCGCACGACCTTTGTGGTGGACAAGAAAGGCGTGATCCAATACATCGAGGAAGGAAACAGTGCGGTGGATCCGACCGGAGCCATTACGCTGTGCACCAGCCTGCACAAGAAATCGGACGCCGCCAAGTAAAACCTCAGGAATGGAATTCGCCCGGTGCCGCTCTTGCGGGGCCGGGCGAATTTGTGTTTAGGCGCGAATGCGTTTACAGTTTTGCGACTGTACCCATGGCCGACGCGAAGGCAAAAATCGCCAGCGACCCCATCCCTATGCTCGATTTGCGCGCGCAGTACGCCACGCTGCGCGAAGAAATCCGCGCCGCGCTCGACGAAGTGCTCGAAGCGCAGCAATTCATCCTGGGTCCGCAGGGAAAAGCCCTGGAGGACGAACTCTCTCGCTTTTGCGGCGCGCGGTTTGCCGTGGGCGTTGCGTCCGGTACGGACGCGCTCATCCTGGCGCTGCACGCCGCGGGCGTACGCCCGGGCGACGAAGTGATCGTGCCCGCTTTCACCTATGTCGCCACCGCCGACGCCGTGAGTTTGCTCGGTGCCAAGCCCGTATTTGCCGACATTCTTCCCGGCACGTTCAATATCGATCCGCAGCAGATTGAGAAGCATGTGACGCCGCGCACAAAAGCCACCGTGCCTGTCCATTTGTTCGGCCAGGCCGCCGACATGGACCCCGTCCTAGCGCTCGCGGCGCGCCGCGGCTTGCACGTCATCGAAGACAATGCGCAAGCCATCGGCGCAAATTACCGGGGCCGCACCACTGGCACGATGGGCGAAACGGGCACCCTGAGTTTCTTCCCGACAAAAAACCTGGGCGGCTACGGCGACGGCGGAATGATTCTGACGAATTCCCCGGATTTGGAACGCCGCCTGCGCTCGTTGCGTTTTCACGGCACAGGTGCGAACCGCTACATCAGCGATGAACAAGGCTGGAACAGCCGTTTGGACGAGTTGCAGGCCGCCGTGCTGCGCGTGAAGTTGCGCCACTTACAAAAGTGGAATGCGGCGCGGCAGGAACATGCAGCCCGCTACAACGCGCTGCTGAAAAATGTTCCCGGCCTCACGACGCCGTCGGTGGCTGCGAGCTGCGAACACGTCTTTCACCAGTACACCATGCGCATTTCCGGCGGCGGCGCTGCGCGGCGTGACGCTGTGCAGAAAAAATTAGCCGCACGTGGCATCGCCTCCACCGTTTATTACCCGATCCCTCTGCACCTGCAACCCATGTTCGCTGCGCTTGGCCACAAGGCCGGCGATTTCCCGCACGCGGAGCGCGCCGCCACAGAAGTGCTTTCTCTGCCGATCTATCCCGAACTCCTCCCGGCACAGATCGAGCGCGTTGCCGAAGCGCTGGCCGCAGCGCTGCGTGAAGAGTCCGGCGGATGAGCAGCTCGAGAAAAATCCTTTTTTCCATTTTGCGCACGGTCATCGGAATCGCGCTGGTGGTGTACCTGTGGCGGTCGGGCGCCATCAACTGGGCGGCCATGGCCGGGTTGGCGACGCAGTGGAAGATCACCCTCGCCGTCATTGTCCTGCTGCTGCTCGACGCGGCGGCCATTGGTTGGCGGCTGCGCGTACTTCTCGATCCAAGCGGCTTTCATTTGCCGATGCTCTCCGCGTTCCGCCTGACAATGATTGGAGTTTTTTTTAATTCCTGCCTGCCAGGTGCCACCGGCGGCGACCTGGTCAAAATTTATTACGCGACGGAGGGCAATCCCGGCCGCCGCACGGCAGTGGGCACCATTGTGCTCCTGGACCGTGCCGCAGGCATGTTCGCGCTAATGCTGTTGCCGCTGTTGCTGCTGCCGTTTTTCCCGGAGTTGCCGGAAAAGTCGGCGGCGTTGCGTGCGGTGTTGTGGGTGGTGGCTGCCATTGCTGCGGTCACGGGGGTTGGCACGCTGATGTGTTTCTCCGAGCGCATTCGCCGCAGCGCGCTGGTGGAGTGGGCCATCCGCCGCCTGCCGCTGGGACGCTACATCGGCATCATTTACGATACGGTGCACGCCTATCGCGAGCACCCCGCTCCCTTGTTCAAGTCGGTGGCCATTTCTCTCGCTGCGCACATGCTGGCCGTGAGCGTGGCCATGCTGTCGGCGCTGGCTACTCATCCGGAGGAATTCAGTTGGAAAATGTGCGTGATCATCCCCATCGGCTTTGCAGCTAACGCTCTGCCGGTCACCCCGGGCGGTTTAGGCGTGGGCGAGGCGGCTTTCGACAAACTCTTCGCTCTGGCGGGCTTGTCGGGCGGCGCAGAAGCCTTACTCGGCTGGCGTGTGTTGACAATTCTCATTAGCCCGCTCGGGCTCGTTTACTACCTGCAAGGCCGCAGGCGCTTTGTACACGATGCCGAAGCAAAAGCTGGGGCCGCTGACGGTTAACCAGTAGCCTTACTCAACTCTTTCACAGTCCGAGAGTGCAGAATGTCCCAAGTCAGGTAATGTTTCCACCCCAAAAGTGAACGGCCCGTTTGGATGACGGTCCTCCATGTAGCCGTAACGCATTGAATGTAAGTAGCTTACTGTAAACCTTCGACATTCTTCACAATGGCCAGCGAATTGCCCCGATCTCTTCGGGGGCACTTCGCATGGCCAGAAAGTTCCGTTTGGATTGCAGCGAAGTCCGCAGACACTTGCCCGGTTTCCTGAACGAATCGCTGGATGGCAGTGATGCGCAACAGATGCGCTCGCATTTCGACGAGTGCAGTGACTGTCGCATGATTCTTCTCTCCGCGCTGGATACATTTCGGCTTTTCTTCCCCGAAAGGCGCACACCAAAATTCCTGCACAGATCTCACGCTGCCTGAAGATGCGCGAGCGCCCTGCTGCTTCTGATCAAATTTCCGGATGAAAGACTAAGCGGAAGGCCGAGGTCGGTTCGAGGGTTTGTCGAGAGGCAAATCTACGGCCGGCGCTCGCCATAGTTCGCGCTCGCCCAAAACGGGGTCGCTGCCAGACGGTTCGTCAGGTGCATTGCGCCGTTGGTAGGAGAGCACGACGATTCCCCCGACCAGGAGAAACACCGGCGCGACGAGCGCCGCGATGCCCACGTTTAACGCCTTCTGCGCTTCGGCCTTCTGCGTTTCGGCGGCGTTGGCACACATGGCGCACTGCGCGGAAGCGGCGGGCGCCAGCGCGAAAATCAGCGCCGCGAGAAAAAGCCCGGCTGCTAGTCGTCTCTTCATTTTCTTTCGCCCAATCGCCTTTGCGGAATTACTTCGGCTGCACTTGACCCTGCGGCGCGGTGTGCGAATCGCGCAGGCGAACTCCGTCCGGGAAAATCATCGTCAGCATGCCAATGCAGAAAATCGTCGCCGGGATCAGCGTCCACACCAGGCTGGCCTTTTCGAAGCGCAGGTGCATGAAGTAGGACATGATCAGCCCGGCCTTGACCACGGACATGCCGATCAGCAGCAGCAGCATAGTCACCGGCGGCAGGTGCTTGTAGGCCAGGTACACCTCGGCCCCGGTGATGATTACCAGCCAGAGCCACACCCAAGCGAACAACTTCGTCGAGCCGGCGTGTCCGTGCGAATCGGAAGTAGGAGAGCTCATTTCGTTTCGTTCGCTCCTTCAGCGAATTTCAGCCTTGCGTTAGTACTTCACCGACATCAAGTAAATCATCGGGAAGACAAACATCCACACCAGGTCCACGAAGTGCCAGTAGAGGCCGCTGACCTCCACGTCCTCCGCGGAGAATTTTCCGCGCCCGAATCCCGTGGCGACGATGCCCAGGTAAATCACGCCGATGGCCACGTGCGTCATGTGCAGCCCTGTGATACCGAAGAATGTGGCGCCGAACAGCGGCGAGCCGCCATATTTATTGGAAAACGGCGTGAGACCATCGTGGATCAAGTGCATCCACTCCGTGGCATGCAGGCCGCAGAAAATCGCGCCGCCCAGCATGGTCGCGAGCATCCACTTCACGGTGGAAGCGCGGTTGCCGCGGTGTGCCGCGGCCACGCCCATCACCATCGTCAAGCTGCTGCCCAGCAGAACGACGGTCATGATCGTCGTAAAGACAATGGCATTGAAGATGGGAAACGGCTTCGGCCAGTTCGGATTCGTCAGCCGGCAGTAGCTATAGGTCAGCAGCAGCGCGGCGAAGGTCAGCGTGTCCGACACAATGAAAAGCCACATCCCCAGCTTTTTCGAGCCGATGGAATACGGCGAGCCTCCGCCGGTCCACGGCGATTCACGCAATACGTCGGCGTGCGAATCACTCACTTGTCACCGTCCAAAGTTCAGAAGTAAGAGCAGAAAAACCCACAGCCCATCTAGAAAATGCCAGTAAATCGCGATGCCCTCTGCGGCAATCGCGCGCCGCCGCCAGGCCGCTTGTCCGGTGCGCACCGCCACGTAGAGCAGCGCGAGCACTCCGACGAGCAGGTGTGCGCCATGCGACGCGGTGAGCACGTAAAAGAAACTGCTGCTCGGATTCGTGGCCAGGAATAGCCCCTGATCCGCGAGCACGCGCCACGCCACAATTTGACCGCCGAGAAACAGCACCCCCAGCGCCGTCGTGATCGCCCACCAGTTGCGAAATGCGCTCACGCCGCCGGCAAACGCCAGCTTCCGGCGGGCAACCTCCACCGTAATGCTCGACGCCACCAGCACTGCCGTGTTCACCCACAGAATTCCCGGCATTTCGATGGGCTGCCAATCGGTGCCGGTTCCCTTGCGCACGATGTAGGAGCTGGCCAGCGCCATGAAAAACATCAGAATTCCGGCGAGTGCCACAGAAACCCCGGTCAGGTACATGCGTCGCTCGCGCGCGTAGAACGAACCAGAATCCCCGCGCGAGTCTCCGCCATCTATGCCGCGGTTCGCAGGCGGACCTCCGCCGGCATTTAGGATTTCAAGATCTTCGGTAATCGTGGCACTGGGCAAATCTCTTCTCCTGCGCGCGGCCCGCGCTGCGGGCTCTGCGCCAAACTAGGCTTTCGCCACCTTCTCAGGCGGTGTGGTCTGCATGATGTAGTCGTCGGCTACGCCGGGAACGGCGAACTCATACGCGCCGCGGTGCACCGGCGGCTCGTGCCCCGCAAAGTTGTCGTGCGGTGGCGGCGAAGGCACGCCCCACTCCAACGTCGTGGCCTGCCACGGATTAATGTCCGCCTTCTTGCCCTTCCAGATGCTCCACAGAAAATTGAACAGGAAGATGAACTGCGCCGCGATGGTCACGAAGGCCGCGACAGACATGAACACGTGCACCGGATCCATGCTCGCAAGGTACGCGGCGCCCGATCCGTCTGCGTAACGCCGCGGGTGGCCCGCCAGCCCGATGAAGTGCATGGGCATGAAGATGGCGTACACGCCGACGAACGTAAGCCAGAAGTGCAGCTTGCCCATCGTGTCGCTCATCATCCGGCCGAACATTTTGGGGAACCAGAAGTACACGCCGGTGAAAATTCCGAATATCGCCGCCACGCCCATAATCAAATGGAAGTGCGCCACGACGAAGTAGGTGTCATGCAAATACTGGTCAATGGACGTCTGGGCCAGGAACAGCCCGGAAAGCCCGCCGCTCACAAACAGCGATACGAACCCCAGCGCAAACAGCATCGGCGTGGTGAACTTGATGTCTCCGCCCCACAGCGTCCCCAGCCAGTTAAATGTCTTGATGGCCGAAGGCACGCCGATGGACATGGTCAGCACAGAAAACGCCAGCCCCACGTACGGGCTCATGCCGCTGACGAACATGTGGTGGCCCCACACGATGAACCCGAGGAAGGCAATCGAGCTCATCGCGAACACCATCGCGCGATAGCCGAACACCGGCTTGCGGCTGAACGTCGAAAGCACGTGCGATGCCAGGCCCATGCCCGGCAGAATCGCGATGTACACCTCCGGGTGGCCGAAGAACCAGAACAGGTGCTGCCACAAAATCGGCGAGCCGCCTTTGTGCGGAATCACTTTGTCGGTGAGCACCAGGTTGCCGGGGATGAAGAAGCTCGTGCCCGCGGTGCGGTCCAGCAACAGCAAAATGCCTGCGGCGAGCAGCACGCCGAAGGCCAGCAGCGAAATCACCGCGGTGATGAACCACGCCCACACCGTGAGCGGCAAGCGCATCAGCGACATCCCGCGCGAGCGCAAGTCCAGCGTGGTGGCGATAAAATTAATCGCGCCCATCAGCGACGCACCGCAGAAAATCGCGATGGCGATCACCCACAGCGTCATGCCCAAGCCTTGCCCCGGTCCGGCGATTTGCCCGATGGCGCTGAGCGGCGTGTACACCGTCCAGCCTCCTAGCGGCGCACCGCCGGACACAAAAAACGCCGCCATCAGCACCACCAAGGAAAGCAAGGTGGTCCAGAAGGAGAGCATGTTCAGGACCGGGAAGGCCATGTCCGCTGCGCCGATTTGAATCGGCAGAAAATAGTTTCCGAATCCCGATTGCGGCGCAGTGGTCAGCACCATGAACACCATGATGGTGCCGTGCATGGTCACCATGGCCAGGTACTGCTCCGGCAGAATGCCGTCCGGAAAAAACGGCAGCTTCATTGTCGGCCAGGCCAGCCGCATGCGCATCAGCAGCGAAAGGAACATCCCCACAAATGCGGAAAAGAGCGCCAGGCTGATGTACTGCTTGCCGATGACCTTGTGATCCAGGCTAAAAATGTACTTGCGGATGAATCCCTGGGGCGCTTCGTGTGCATGGACGGCGCCCGCGTGTGTCGTCATTGCTTCTCTCCTCGAGAGGAAACGGAAATCATTCGGCGGTCATATCCTTGAGCCACGCGGCGTAGTCTTCCCGCGAGAGCACCTTCATGAATGTGCCCATCAGGTGGTGTCCTTGTCCGCACAGTTCGGCGCAAACCACCTGGTATTCGCCGGGGACCGTGGCGGTGAATTGCAGCGGCACGGTCATGCCGGGCACAGCATCCTGCTTCAAGCGCAGCTCGCGCACAAAAAAGCTGTGCGTGACGTCCTTCGAGCGGATCAGCAACTCCACCGGCTGGTCCACCACCACCGCAAACACCGAGCCGGGCCCTAGAATGACGTCGTCTTTGCCGTCCGGGTCATCCGCGTCCACCACCCACGGATCGCGCGTGAATTCCTGCTCCGGGTGCGCTTCAAATTTGTACTTGCCGAATTTTCCGTCCGGCCCGGGCAAACGGAAAGACCACTTGAACTGTTGCCCGATGACTTCGATACGCATGGCGTCCGGCGGCGCGGGCTTCAGGCGCACTTCCGCCCACGCGCGCTGCGCATAGATGCCCAGGCCGATAAACAGAATCGCCGTCGCCAGCGTCCAGATCACTTCCATCACGTTATTGCCGTGCGAGTAGGTGGCGCGCTGCCCGCGCGTGCGGTAGCGGAACACCACCCACGCCAGGCCGAACTGCGCGAGAACAAAAACCACGCCGGTAATCACCAGTGTGCGCATGAACTGCCGGTCAATTTCATGCCCGATTTCATTGATCGCCGGAGGAAACCACGACCAGATCGGCTTTGCCACAAAGATGTAGACGGTGAAAACGGTGAGTGCGACCAGAAAAAGTGCCAGAGTCGTTGCGGTTGCTGCGGAACCTGTGTTCCCTTTTTTTGAACCCATTTCCTCCGCTCCCCAAACTTCGACCGCCCTCACAAAAATCCGTGCGCAAAAAGTGGAAGTAAGAATGTCCGGGCGACCGAGCCGCGTAGAATACACTGCATCGCGCGAATTGCAAGAATAATTCTAGAACAATTCCAATTTTTTCGAAAGACCCGCGTGAAATTGTGGAGAAAAAAGTCGGGATTACCCCGCCCGCCGCACCCTTGCCGCAATTGCCGGACGCGGATAGAATGAAGGTCGCCTCAGCAAGTGCGGAAGTGGCGGAACTGGCAGACGCACCATCTTGAGGGGGTGGCGCCGTAAGGCGTGTGGGTTCGAATCCCACCTTCCGCACCAACGTTTCCGGCGAGGAAACGATGTCCCGAGCGATTGCTGCGAGCCGAGGGACAGCACACCATTTGCAAGAAGTCTGGACGTAAAAAAATCATGGGCACGGATTTCCGTGCCCATGCAAACTTTCTGGCAAACTTGCGATGGCTTCCGTTTACTTCTTCGGCGGTGTCGTCGGCTTAGCCGGTGCTTGCTGTTGCGGAGCGGGCTGCTGCGGTGCAGGCTGCGTTCCTGTAGCGGGGGTTGTCGGCGTTCCCTGCGCCGGCGCCACGGGCGCGCCGAACGGAGCAGGCGCCGTCTTGGTCGGCTGCGAAGTTTTCTCGAGCACGGATGAGTCGCCGGTTCCCGCCAGGCCGCGGGTTTCGCGCAGCACCAGCGACATCGACGTCACCATGAACATGATGGCGCACCACGTGGTGGCCTTGGAAAGAAACGTTGCCGCGCCTCGCGGACCGAACGCCGTCTGGCTCCCCGAACCACCGAACGCCCCGGCCAAGTCCGCGGCCTTGCCGCTTTGCAGCAGCACCACCACGATCAGCAAGAAGCACAGCAGCACGTGCACGGTGATGAGCACGGCCGGAACTTTCCAGCCCAGCGCAATCAGTGCGCCGCCTACCACGAACGACAAAAACCATTTCACTTCACTTGGCATTTCCACTCCATTCCGTTCTAAAAATTCACGATGGACGCAAACGAATTCGCGTCCAGGCTCGCGCCGCCCACCAGCGCGCCGTCAATTTCCACCTGCGCCATCAACCCCTTGATATTGTCGGGCTTGACGCTGCCGCCGTAGAGGATGCGCAGGGCGGCGGCGCGCTCGGGCGAAAATTTCGCTGCGGCCACTTGTCGCAAAAACCGGTGCGCCTCAGCCGCCATTTCCGGTGTAGCAGTGCGGCCGGTGCCGATGGCCCAGACTGGCTCGTACGCAATAATGATACGGGAGAACTGTTGCGCGGTCAAACCCGCCATTCCGCCGATGAATTGCGTTTCCAGGACCATCTCGGTGCGCCCGCTCTCGCGCTCGGCCAGCAATTCGCCGACGCAGACGATGGGCACCAACTCCGCATCCAGCGCGGCCTTCACTTTCTTGTTCACCGTGACGTCCGTCTCGCCGAAAAACTGCCGCCGCTCGGAGTGCCCAATGATGACGTGGCTGCACCCGGCCTCGACAATCATCTTCGCGGAAATCTCTCCGGTGAATGCGCCTTCCTTTTCCCAGTGCATATTCTGTGCCGCAATGCCGATGGCCGAGCCGCGCGCCGCATCCACCGCCGCGGCCAGCGCCGTAAACGGCGCGCCGATAACGATGTCGCAGTGGCTCGAATTCGCCACCAGCGGCTTCAGCGCAATCACAAAAGCGCGCGCCTCCGCCTGCGTCTTGAACATTTTCCAATTTCCGGCAATCACAGGTCTGCGCATCGAGCAATCCTCTTATTGCATTGTCATTCTGAGGGCCGCAGTTTGGCCCGAAGAATCCCTCTGGCGAGCTCAGCAAAACAACGAAGATGCCACCTGGTGCTACTTTTCCGTCAGCGCTTCCACTCCCGGCAATTTTCTTCCGCCCAGAAACTCCAGCGACGCACCGCCGCCGGTAGAGATGTGCGAGATTTTTTCCGCCACTCCAGCCTTGTGCACCGCCGCCACCGAATCGCCCCCGCCGACAATGGACGTCGCGCCGCCGCGCGTTGCGCTGGCCACGGCGCGGGCAATTTCCAGCGTGCCTTCCGCAAACGGCGCCATTTCAAAAACGCCCATCGGCCCGTTCCACACGATGGTGCGCGCGCCCGAAAGTTTGTTGCGAAATGTCATAACGGTTTTCGGGCCGATGTCCAGACCCATCCAGCCATCCGGCGTCGCGCCGACGGCGCACGTATGCGTTTTCGTGTCCGCCTTGAACTCTTCGCCCACCACGTGGTCCACCGGCAGCAGCAGGGGAAATCCGCGCTTGCGTGCCGCTTCGCGCAGCGTGCGCGCCAAGTCCAGCTTGTCATCTTCCACCAGTGACTTCCCCACCGGCTCGCCCAGCGCTTTCAAAAATGTGTACGCCATGGCTCCGCCGATGACCATGGCGTTGGCAACCTTCATCAGGTTTTCGATGACCTCGATTTTGTCCGACACTTTCGCCCCGCCCAGCACCGC